>JAPVWS010000062.1 GCA_027493295.1 Candidatus Versatilivorator vitaminiformans
AGCGGTTTCTACGGTCGAGGGAGCATGTGCGCGCTGAAGGGAAAAGGACAAGCCAGGGCATGCCCAGCGCCGTCTGTGATGCGCAAGCCCTTGACATTGGGCCAATCAAGGTGCTGAAGATAATCTACTTCTTGTAATGCCTCCAGCGGCCTGGTGAGAAATGCGGGTTAACTCTTTTTGAACTCCCCCAGCACGGCGTTCAGGCTGCTCTTGGCATCCCCGAAGAGCATGCGGGTGTTGTCCTTGTAGAAGAGGGGGTTTTCAATTCCCGCAAACCCGGCTGCCATCGAACGCTTCAACACAATCACCACCCTGGCCCGGTCAACCTCGATGATCGGCATTCCGTAAATGGGACTCTCGGCGTCGTCCCTGGCGGCGGGGTTGACCACGTCGTTGGCTCCAATCACCACGCACACATCCACTGTCTCCATGGTGGGATTGACGTCGCCAATCTCGACCAGAAGGTCGTAGGACACGTTGGCCTCAGCCAGCAGGACGTTCATATGTCCCGGCATCCGGCCGGCGACCGGATGCACGGCATAGCGGACTTCGCAGCCATTGTCTTCCAAGAACTCCCCGAGTTCCATCACCCCGTGTTGGGCCTGGGCGACCGCCAGGCCGTAGCCCGGCACGAAAACCACCGACCGGGCCGCTTCCAGGATGAAGTAGGCGTCCTCGACCGAGATGGGTCGGGGCTCGCCTTGGACCTGTTTGCCGCGTTTCCCGGAAACGGCTCCGAACCCGCTGAACAGCACGTTGGTGAGAGACCGGTTCATTGCCTTGCACATGATGTTGGTCAGTATGAGACCGCTGGCTCCTACCAGCGCACCGGCCACGATCAGGATGTTGTTGAAGATCACAAACCCTGCCGCGCAGGCTGCCAGCCCGGAATAGCTGTTGAGAAGCGAGATGACCACCGGCATGTCGGCCCCGCCGATGGGGACCACCACCATGATGCCAAGCAGAAAGGCCAAGGCCATCAGGACCAGGAACAGCGTCTGGCTCTCCGGGGAATTGAGACCGTAGAGCACGCCGCCCAGGCAGAGAAGCGCCAGCAACAGGAAGTTGATCGGCTGCTGGCCGGGGAAAAGCAACGGCCTGCTCAGGCGAAAGGATCGCCAACCGATCTCCTTCAGTTTGCCCCAGGCCACCAGGCTGCCACTGAAGGTGACCCCGCCGATCACGACCGCCAGCAGGATGGTCACCGCACCCAACGGGTCCTGAAGCGGCTGGCGGTGGTAGGCTTCCCAGCCCACCAGCAGGCTGGCGCCCCCGCCGAAGCCGTTGAACAACGCCACCAGTTCCGGCATCTCGGTGAGCTGCAGGCGGGTTGCCGCCAGGGATCCTATGGCCGAACCGATGAGAACTCCCAGCAGGATCCACTGGTATTCCACCACCTCCGTATGCAGCAGGGTGACGACCACCGTCAGGAGCATGGCACAGGAAGAAGCCAGGTTCCCCCAGCGAGCCGTGTCGGGGGAACTCATCAACTTTAGACCCAGGGCAAACAGGAAGGCCGCCAGCAGGTAAGCCAGTTGTATGGTAACGCTCACTTCCGGTCCCCACGCTTCTTCTTGAACATGGACAGCATCCGCTGAGTCACCAGGTACCCTCCGACCACGTTGATGGTGGCCAGCGTGACCGCGGCCGTGCCCAGACCGATGCTGAGGGGCGTGCTGTCGGCAGCCCCGGCGGCCAGCAGGGCTCCGACCAGCGTAATCCCGGAAATGGCGTTGGACCCCGACATCAGCGGTGTGTGCAGCGTCGCCGGCACCTTGGAAATCAACTCGAGACCCAGAAAGACGGCAAGCATCAGGATGAACATCAAAAAGATCAGGTCCCCGGACATGGACTCTCCTCAGCGATTGACGGAGGGGTTGATACCCTCATACAGGATGCGACCTCGGTGGGTAACCAGGCAGGCGCCAAGCACCTCGTGATTCAAATCCAGGTTTAGACGGGGCTCGCCCTCGTGCACGCATTCTTCGATGAGGTGGAAAAGGTTGCTGGAATACATCTGACTGGCGTGGGCAGCCACACGGCCGGGAAGGTTGGCCAGGCCGATGATCCTCACACCCCCCGTCTCAACGATTCGATCCACCTCCGAGCCTTCCACGTTGCCTCCGCGCTCCACGGCCAGATCCACCACCACGCTGCCCGGTCTCATGCGGCTCAGCGTCTGCCCGGTGATCAACCGCGGGGCCTGGCGGCCAAAAACCTGGGCGGTGGTAATCACCACATCCGCCTGAGCGCAGACTGCCGCCAGCGCCTCCTGCTGCAGGCCCAACTGCTCCTTGGAGAGAGCCCGGGCGTAGCCTTGCCTGGTTTCCCCCGTGCTGCCCAGTTCGATCTTTACAAAGCGGGCTCCCAGCGACTTGACCTGCTCTTCCACCACGGGCCGCGTGTCGTAAGCTTCGACCCGCGCCCCAAGCCGCTTGGCCGTGGCGATGGCCTGAAGACCCGCAACTCCTGCGCCGAGCACGAAAACCCGCGCCGGGAATATGGTGCCGGCCGGAGTTGTCATCATGGGGAAAATCTTGTCCAGGGACTCGGCCGCCAGGATCACCGCCACATACCCGGCCAGGCTGGCCTGGGAACTCAAGGCATCCATTTTCTGGGCCCGGGTGGATCTTGGAATCAGCTCCATGCTGACAGCGCTGATTCCTCGACTTCTCAGAAGTTCAATCAACTCGGAAGCCTGGAAGGGATCCAGAAAACTGATGGAAAGACACCCCTCCCCAAGGCGGGCAACATCCTCCGCGGGAAGGATGCGAACACCGACAACCAGGTCGGCAGCCGCAAGCATGCTCTCTCGCCGGGACGAGACCTCGGCCCCGGCGGATCGATAGGCCTCGTCCGGGCAGCCGGCGCCCGCTCCCGCCGAAGCCTCCACCGTAACCTGAATTCCCTTTCGGACCAGCTGCTCCACGTGGTCGGGAATCAAGGCTACCCGGCGCTCCCCCTGATCGCGCTCCCTCGGTACGGCCATTTTCATGGACAGAATCCTCCAAGCGTCCGGAACCGGTCCGGCGGACAGCCGCTCACTGCCATCGGGCCGGAAGAAACGGCCTTGCCCTTGGCCTCGACCCGGAATCGGCCATCATACCCGAAGGCAATCCGGTGACTGAAGAAAATCTCGAGCCGGATTCATGTCTCTTCTTCGAAACCGGTGTTTCGAGCCACCATTGGGTTTTCCGGGTCTTTCGTCACCTCTTTGACCTGCTTGGATTCCGGAACGCCCCCGCAGCCACCCTGGAAGAGCAGGCGGCGGAACCGGTGCAAAAGACTCTGGAAGGAGTCGCCGATTTCTGCAACAATGCGGGCCACGCCGGCAAGCGGTTGAACCCGGGCGAATAGCTGCCGATCGCTTGTTCGGCAGCGTCCAGAATTCACTTGTCAGTCCGAGGAGAAGCGTTGCCACTGAAATTCATCCACATCACAGACTCCCACGTGGGCGAAACGGTCGACACCCTTTTGCATCTCTATGCATCGGGACGCGCCCTGAGCGCGGCCCTGGCCCACATTGCCCGCCACGAGCGCCATGGAGCCGCCTTCATCGCCCACACGGGCGACATGATCTGCACCTCCTCCCGCCCCGACTCCTATGAGGGCGCCCGCGCCATCTATGGACTGGAGGGCGATGCTCCGGCGCCGGGTCCGCTCGTTTCTCGGGCTCACGGCCTGGACCTGCCCTGGTATTACATCCCGGGCAACGCCGACGACCGCGACGCCTGCAGGGCCAGGATCTTCCCCCGGGGACCCCGTCACGGCCTGTTCAACTATAGCTGGGAGGTCGGAGGTGTCCGTTTTCTCAGCCTGGACTGGGGAGCATGGAAGACCGACGTCTACACGCTGGAGCCGAGCGCCTTCGCCTGGCTGGAAACGCAACTGCAGCAATCGGTTCCCACCATCATCCTCACCCACCACCCGCCGGTCCACGTGGGGGTGGAAATGTTCGACAGGATGACCCCGGAAGATCTACCGCGCCTGCAGAACCTGATTCGCGACTCGTCGGTCACGGCGGTGTTTCACGGACACACCCACTACCCCTGGGAAACGCGCATCGGACACGTTCCCGTCTTCGGCACAGGGTCCATCACCTACCGGTTGAGCTATGACGAGGGGCCCCCGCACTTGAAGCTATTCCCCCCACAGTACCGCGTGGTAACCGTCAAGGATGACGGAACGGTAAGCACCGAGGTGTGGGAATTGGAGTCCCCTGTCTAACAGCAGGAACTGTCGGGGGTACAGAGGTCGTCCTCGAGCAGGGGCAGTCCCTGACCCTGCGCACGAATGAGGAACGACCCCCGGTAGGGGGGACGGCTGAGCTTGGCAGCCGTATCGGTGGAAACCTCAACCGGTTCGTTGCGCGGGAAGAGGTGGCCTTCCTCGTCCATGACCGCCTTTTGAGGTCCCAAATAGACGGCACACTGCCCCGTGAAGCGACTCTCGGCGGACGCTTCGAACTTGAAACCTCGCAGTGTCACGGAGTAGAAGGTGCACCCCCCCACTTTCTTCCAGTAGTCCCTCTTCAGGATCTGAAGCCCGTGGAACCCCGCCTGTTCCAGGTAGGTCACGAATTCCTCTTCAGTCAGCGCTCCCGCCAGGCACTCTCCCCACAACCTGGGATTGACCCGCAGGTGGTCGGGAACGGTTTCCCGGCTGACGATGTCGCTCACCACGATGCGGCCGTGATCCTTCAGCACCCGCCACATTTCGCGAAAGACCGCTTTCTTGTCGGGTGAGAGATTGATGACGCAGTTGGAGGTAATCAGGTCAATGGTCTTGCTCTCTACCGGGATCTGTTCCAGAAATCCCCGCCGAAACTCGACCACGTCGTAGCCCAGCTTTTCGGCTACGGCGGTCCGGTTCCGATTGGCCACGGCCAGCATCTCGTCGGTCATGTCCACGCCGATGACTCTTCCCGAGGGGCCTACCTTCCGGGCGGCGATGAAGCAATCGATGCCGCCTCCCGATCCCAGGTCCAGGGTGGTTTCTCCGGAAACCAGTTGAGCCAGGGCAATCGGAGAACCACAACCGTAAGAGCGGTCCATCACTTCTGTGGGGATATGGCTCACCTCGGCCGGATCCAGCTCCATGGAACAGCAGAGTTCCGCCTGTGGCTTCTCGGCGGCCTTGGCGTAGAACTCCCGCACCACCTGGCGGGACCGTTCGATATCGAAAGCGAGCACGCAGTTGGAGTGAAGGGTGGCTACGGCGGTCCGATCGCCCACGTCGATTGGGTCCCTGCCGGTGCCGCAGGCCACGGCGCCTTCGCCCATCGAATGGTAGACCGCAGGGGCGTCAAGGGAGGAACGGCCATTCAGGCTGCGCCGCTTTTCCTGAGCCAACTCGACCATGATGTCCCGGGCCAGGGCGCGGTAAACCTCGTAGTAGGGGTCGGGGGCATGCAGATCCCCGGCTCCCGCCCCGTCGGCGCTGAAGAAATAACTGTGCTCGATATCTCCGCCCCCCAGGATGAATCGGAAAGGGTCTTCCCGGAGCCAGGACTTGTTCGCAACCGAGGCCTGACGAAAACGTCGGGCCACCGGAGAGTCCTGCCAGATTTGCCGCAAATTCCCGTTCTCGACCACGCCGGCGGCCAGTGGCTTGTGGTTGGCGCAAGCCGCCGAAGGATAAACCGTGCCGTCGGAATAGACGCACAGGGAATCCCAGAACTGGTTCCCCAGGTCGTGTTTGACCCCCGGCCGTCCGTTGACCCGCAGCTTCAAGGATTCCAGGTTGTCCAGCCCGACGCCCAGCCTTGCGGCTTCTTTAGCGGTGACCCGCGCAGCCCCTATCAGATCCTCGCAGGAGGGGTATGCGTCTTGCTCGGTCTCCAGGACTCGCCCCCGCCGGTGCATCCACATCAGGTGCTGCGACTGCGCTCCCCAGTCCTTGACGATGCGCGTGATCAGGGGCAGCTCCTCCAGGTTGTCACGGGTGACCACGGTGGTCAGGGAAACCGGGAAACCCAGCCCGGCCACCGCCCGGGTCCCTTCGGCGATCCTGTCGAAAGTGCCGCGCCCTCGGTAGCGATCGTTGGTTTCGGCCACGGCGCCGTCCAGCGAGATCTGAAGCCGCAGCCGGTCCCGGCCGAATTGAGCGAGCCGGTCCAGCCGCTTGCCCTGAAACAGCATCCCGTTGGTCAAAATAATGAGCTCGGCCTGCTTCTCTTCGGTGACGGCCCCAATCAGCTCGAAGATATCGGGACGTGCAAAGGGCTCTCCTCCTGTGAAGTAGAAGCGCTCCACCCCGCACTCGCAGGCCTGGTCGATGATGTGGAGCAGTTGAGAGGTAGGGAGCCCCGGATCCTCTGCCGGAGACGAGCTGACCAGGCAGTGGGTGCAGGAGAGATTGCAGGAGTTGTTGGTGTGGATCCAGACCTCGGAGAGCTTGTCCGCGCTCAGATGGGCCAAGCGCCCGGCATAGGGAGCGCGCTCGAAGGGTGTGAAAGACGCCATGCCCGTTCGGAGACAGTCGCGGACAAAGGAATGCACGTGCAGCCAGGACTTGGCGGCATCCAGCTGGAGCCATTCCGCATAGCGCCGGCTCAGGGCTCCAACCGTCAGGGGCTCTCGCAACCATTCCAGCAGCCTGGCTCCCCTCCGGCCGGTAGCCAGCCAGTTGGGCTCCTCGCCATCGATAAAGAACCGCAGGCCCTCCAACTCCAGGTTGGACAGGTCCGGTAGATAGAGACGCTGTTCTTGCTTGAGCTCCAACATCATGGTGTCCTCAGGCCCCTGTTTCGCTCCGTATGAACCGCCTCGTCGCATGGGACGGCGGCGCCACCAGGCAACAAGTGAATAGTGGATAGTGATTAGTGGATAGTTGTTTTGGCCACAAGTAAAGCATCTTGTTGACCTCGGGGCAGTCCGTCAATCAGTGCAACCATATCCTCA
>JAPVWS010000063.1 GCA_027493295.1 Candidatus Versatilivorator vitaminiformans
CGATGCCCCCCACCCCCCAGCCCAGGATCCCCAATCCATTGATCATGGTGGTGTGGGAATCGGTGCCCACCAGGGTATCCGGGTAGTAGACCCCTTCTTTTTCCACAACCCCCTGGGCCAGGTATTCCAGGTTGACCTGATGCACGATTCCCACCCCGGGCGGAATGACTCTGAACTGGTCGAAGGCCTGCATTCCCCACTTCAGGAACTGGTAGCGGGCCCGGTTGCGCCGGAATTCCATCTCCATGTTCAGTTGCAGCGCCTGGGGGCTTCCCGAGTAATCCACCTGTATGGAATGGTCCACCACCAGGTCCACCGGGACCAGGGGTTCGACCCGTTTCGGCTGTCCGCCCATTCTGGCCACGGCGGATCTCATGGCGGCAAGATCGACCAGCAGGGGGACGCCGGTGAAGTCCTGGAGCACGATGCGGGCCACCACGAAGGGAACTTCCTGCGTGCGCGGCGCGGTGGCCTTCCAGTTGGACAGGGCCTGAATGTCCTGCTCCGTGATCCTGCTGCCGTCAAAATTGCGGAGCAGGGATTCCAGGACGATTCGAAGGCTGACCGGAAGCCTGGAGATGGCGCCGATCCCCTGCCGTTCCAGGCTGGGCAGCGAATAGAAACGCCCCTCTCGGCCGTTTCCCAGGCTGAATTCCTGCAAGGAGTTGTAGAGATTGTGGCTCACGGCACCCCGCCCCGACAGCTTACCCTGGTTCGCAACTGCAGCCGGGAGAATATGCGTTGGTCCGCCGGCCTGTCAAGAGGCGCAGCGGGCGCCCAATCGGGGATTTGGCTCAGTCCAGGCTCTCGACCTCGACCTGATCGCTGGGACGGATTCCGGGATTCAGGCGGTAGTCGCGAAACAGGCTGGTTTCCCTGCGGCGGGTGCCTTTGAAGAGAAGGCTCCGCCGGTAGGTTACGGTGGTAAAGGTAGGGAGCCAGAGCCCGTTGCCGATATCGGCCTGCTCCAGGGTGATGGTGGCGCCTTTCTCGAGACTGCCGAACAGGCCTCCCACGAATCGGACATCCTCGCCGAGCCTCCCCGTCAACCGAATCGGCTGGCGGGACTCCCGCGTGACCCAGAGCTTCCCGCTCAGACTTCTCAGAAAGGCGGAACGGGAGGAGGGTGGCTCGAAGCCCGCTCGCGGCTCAAAGTCCAGCACCAGGGTCTCCCACCCGTTCACGTGTTCCCTGCCCGTCACAGCAAAACGGAAAGCCGCCAACAGGTTGCGAAAGATTTCGGTCTGCATTTGCCCGTCGCGTTCCCGTTGGGTTCTGGCGATTCTGGCCTTCCTTTTTTGGGGAGAGAGCCGCTCGCCATCGGAGATGGATCGCTGGATGGCGTTATCCTGGGCTTGAAGATACTGCCGGTCGTAACGAGCGCCATTGATGGAAATCAGCTTGGAGAAGGACTCCAACTCGGTGTGAATCCAGTTATAGATTCTGGTAACCGACTTCTCGATGTTTCCGCTGGAGTCGTAGCGGTCCACCACCGCCTTTTCCTCGTACAAATAGCGGTAGCGGGCTCGATCGTTCTCCATCTGGTTCTCGATCACTTGCTTCAGAATCGCATCCAGTCGCGCAGGGGCCGGCGTCTCATCCGCTCTGCCGTCGCCCCCCTTTCCACAGACCGGAACCAGAAGGAGCCAAATTAGCAATTTCCGGACCATGGTGGCATTATAACGCCGCAACCGCGGCACCTCCCCGATTCCCGCTTCGGCCAAGCCGTTGGGCCGTGGAAGGGTGCGGCCGCCATGCGGGTGCAGGCCTGCTCTGGAGACTGCAGTACTGCAGCGGTCGATCGCCGGGTCTGCCGAAGACTTGGCTTTCAACGGGGAGAATCGGACCCGATCCCGACCCGGGGAGAATGAGCATGGAGACATTGATTGTCTCGGCCATCCTGCTGCTGGCCCTGGTCCTTTTCGTAACCGAGCTGGTCCCGATAGACCTGACGGCTCTGCTGGTGGTGGGGCTCTTGATACTCACCGGGGTGCTGACCCCGGTCGAGGGTTTCTCGGGTTTCAGCCACCCGGCCCCGGTCACGGTGGCCGCCATGATGGTTCTGAGCGCCGGTCTGCTCCGAACCGGAGCCGTGGCCAAACTGGGTCAGAAAGTCTCGGCGATTGGAGGATCCTCCGAGTTCACCCAACTGGCGGTGATCTTCCCGGTCGTGGCCCTGCTTTCCGCCTTCATCAGCAACACGGCGGCGGTGGCCATGTTTATTCCCCTGGTCCTCAATATCGCCCGGGAGAAGAATCTGAGCCCATCCAAAATGCTGCTTCCGCTCTCCTACGCGGCCATCCTGGGCGGGGCCTGTACCTACATCGGCACCTCCACCAACATCATCGTCGGCACCATCTACGCGGCCGGGGCGAGTCCTCCCCTCCAGATGTTCGAGTTCAGCGGTCTGGGACTGGTTCTGCTGGGCCTGGGAGCCGTCTACATGTTGACCATCGGACAGAGGAACCTCCCCTACCGCCCTACCGAAGCCAGTCTCACCGAGGGTTACCGGCTGCGCGAGTATCTGACGGAGCTGGTGATTCGGGAGGATTCGCCGCTGCTGGACAAGACTCTGAGAGAGACCGATTTCAGCCAACTGCTGGACATCGAGGTCCTGGAAATCCAGCGTGGCCGCCAGAAACTACGGCTGTTCCTGCAGGAGATCCGGCTCAAGGCAGGCGACGTGCTGATCGTGAAGGGGAACCTCGAGAACATCCTCAAGATCCGCGATACCGAAGGGGTCGACATCCTGGCCGAAGTCAAGCTGAGCGACCGTGACCTGAAATCGGAAGACATCACCTTGGCCGAGGCCGTCATTTCACCTGAATCTTCCCTGATCGGCCTGACGCTGAAGGAAGCCAACTTCCGCCAGCGCTACCAGGCCACGGCGCTGGCGATCCGGAGACACGCCAGCGAGATCCGGGACAAGCTGGGACGGGTGCGCTTGCGGATGGGGGACATGCTGCTGGTCCAGGTTCGCAGGCAAATTCTGGGCAACTTGAGACAGGACTCCGATTTCCTGCTGATCCTGGAGGAGTCTCAAGGCTCTGATTTCCGTTTCAGCAAGCTGCCCATAGCGGTCCTGATCTTTCTGGGTGTGGTTGCCGCCGTGGCCTCACAGTGGCTGCCGATCGAATTGGCAGCCCTCTTCGGCGCCCTGCTGATGGTCTTCACGCGGTGCATCACCCTACGACAGGCCTACCTGGCTGTGGACTGGCGCATCGTCATCCTGATCGGGGGAACCCTCGCCCTGGGAACGGCGATGGAAAAAACCGGGACGGCCAATGCCATTGCCGACAGCCTGGTGGGGTGGTCGGGCGCCCTGGGTCCGGTGGCGTTGATCGCCGTGCTCTACCTGGCGACCATGGGGATGACCGAGATCATGTCCAACAATGCCACCGCGGCCCTGTTGACTCCCATCGCCATCTCCATTGCCCATCAGGGAGGTTGGGATCCCCGCCCCTTTGCCTTTTGCGTGGCCTTTGCCGCCTCCTGCAGTTTCCTGACGCCCATCGGCTATCAGACCAACACCATGGTGTACGGCCCGGGGGGATACCGGTTTACCGACTATTTCAAGGTGGGAGTGTGGCTGAGCCTTATAAGCTGGCTCGCGGCCACCTTGCTGATTCCCCGACTCTGGCCTTTCAATTGACCTGCTCCGGTCGATCTGCCCCGGCCGAATGCGGCGAGGAGAAAGGGGGCCGACGTTGACCATTCGAATGCTGTCAATGTCGGCCCTCATGTGCCTCGCACTCTTCGCCATGATCCTTCAACCCTTGGCCCGGGCCGACCGCATCAAGGTCATCCTGGACTCCGACCTGGGCTCGGACGTGGACGACGCCTTCGCCCTGGCCTTGCTGCTGGCCAGCCCGGAACTCGAGATCCTGGGGATCACCCTGGGGCACGGCCAAACCGACAAGAGAGGCCGGCTGGCCTGTCGTCTCCTCCATGAAACCGGGCGCGAGGACATTCCCGTGGCCATGGGCAGACCCACGCCTCTGGTGGTGGGTCACCCGGAAATCTCCGGGCCCGACCCCAGGCAGTTTTCCTGGGCAGAGGGATTTTCCGCCGTCGATCCGATCGATGCGCCGGCGGCGGACTTCATCGCGGACCAATTGCGCCGGCACCCCGGGCAGATCACGCTGATATCGGTCGGTCCCGTTTCCAACCTGGCCGACCTGCTTCAAAAGGACCCGGAGGTGTTGCAACTGGCCAAACGGGTCTACTCCATGTTCGGCTCCTTCTACCTGGGATACGCCGGCAGCCCCGTGCCCTCGGCCGAGTGGAACGTCCGGGCCGATATACCCTCCGCCCGCAAACTGTCTTCCTCCACCGCGCCGATCACCTACGCCGGGCTGGACGTCACGGCTTTCGTCCAGTTGAAGGCCGAACATCGCCGAGCCCTCTGGGCCCACCGCTCCCCCCTCACCGACGCGCTTCGGGCTCTCTACCGGCTCTGGGGGCGGGAAACACCCATCCTCTTCGACGCCGTTCCCATCGGCATGGTTCTGTGGCCGGAACTGTTCCGCACCCGCGCCGCCCACGTCCGCACCACCGCCGAGGGATTCACGGTCATCGACGAAAGCCGTCCCCCCAACAGCCGGGTGGCCATGTCGATCCGAACCGACGAGTTCCTGAAGCGTCTGGTCGACCGCCTGCTGCGGCAAGACCTGAAGCGGGGGCGTTGAGGAGAAGGCAGGCCTCAGAACGAAATCGGGACACAGGTCGCCACGATTCGACCCGTTGAGTTGCCGGGGGTGTCCCCCATCTCGTTGAATCGACGGGCGCTGGCTCGGCTCAGCCTGCGAGCCGCTAGAAATTTAGTCTGAGCGACAACTGGAACTGCCTCGGATCGAATGCCGCCGTGAAGGAGAAGGGCTCGGTGACCGGTCCCCGGCGGCCCACCAGCCGGGAGGGGAGTTCATCGATGCTCACGTCGCCGACCGTGCTGTTGATGTGCTTGAAATTGGTGCGGTTGAACAGATTGAAGGCCTCGGCGATCAGCCCCAGGGTCCAGGTCTCGGTCAACGGAATCTCCCGGTTCAGCCGGAGATCGAAAGAGAAGAAGTCGGGCCCCATGCCGACGTTGCGGCCTACGCCCCAGGGACGG
>JAPVWS010000064.1 GCA_027493295.1 Candidatus Versatilivorator vitaminiformans
GGATGGCGAACAGCACCCAGGCTTCCGCCGAGACCGCGGCGGCCGCCGTCCACCCGATCAGCACGGGAGCCGCTCCCGGAAACGCTCCCACAAAGGTACACCAAGCCGTCTTCCGCTTCAACGGCGTATAGCCGCCCAGGTAGGCCAGACTGGCCGTCAATCCGATCAGACCTGCCAGCGGACTCACCCCCAAGGCCAGGTAGGCGGTTCCGGCCAATGCCGACGCCACTCCCAGGCTGTACCCTTCCCGCAGCGCCAGGCGCCCCGAAGGAATCGGCCGGCGGACAGTCCTCCGCATCTTGGCGTCGTCGGCCCACTCCAGGCAGTGGTTGAGGGCGGCTGTCCCTGCGGCCAGCAGGCCGGTCCCCAACAGCAGCCGCATCAAGCCCGGCAAATCCAGTCCGGGAGAAGCCATGGCAAATCCCAGCCCGGCCGCTACCAGAACCAGGAAGGTCACTTCCGGCTTGGCCAGCTCCAGGTATGCCGACGCCCGAGCTCCGCAGGCGGCCAGAACCCTTCCGCGGCCGTCCGTCTTGGCCTTGGCGCGGTCGGGGCCGAGCAGAACCGGCAGCGCCGGCGCTTCTGCTACCGCCATCCCTCCGACCTTCAGGATCTTTTCGGCGCTGCTCATGGATTCACCGGGGTTGCCGGGGTGCGCGATTCGGCCCGGCCTTCTTCAGACCGGACCCGCCAGGACTGCAAGGCCAGGATCACGCTGGCCGCCAGGATCAGGGCGCCCACGGCGACATGCGCGGTGGTGACGGCCACCACCGGAAACTGTGGTTGCACGGCATCGGCAGTGGCCAGCCGCAACAGCCAGGAAGCCAAGCCCAGCAGGAGTTGAAGCGCGAGCAGGACTCCCAGCAAGGTTGCGGCGCCGGTCAGAACCGAGGACGCTCGTGGAGATCGGAACACGCGAGCCATGAGCCAGCCGGCCAGCAGCGTGACCAGAAGGGCGCCCAACAGGTGAGGGAGTATCCCGGACTGGGTGTGGCGAAAAATGGCCCCCAAGAGAAGCTGGAGGTAGATGGCTCCCGCGGCGGCCATGGCCAGCCGGTTGAGCGGAAGGCCAGGACTTCGGTCCCGGACCCGTTGCGCCCAGGCAGAAGAGGACAGCCAGGCCAGGCTGACCACCAGGCAAAAGAATGTCTGGGCCAGGCAGGCATGCAGGACCGAAATGGGGGCCGGCAGATACCACAGGACAGTGACGCCTCCCAGGATGCCCTGGGCGACCACCACCCCGAGGGCAATCCATCCCAGCTTGCGCACAGGTCGGCGTGGCTCCTTCTTCCACACCCAGACGGCCAGGGCAATGGTCAGCAATCCCACAAAGGCCGCCACCAGGCGGTGACCGTGCTCATAGCGGATGTTCCCTTCCCAGGGCGGGTTCAAGGACCCGTAGGAAAGGGGCCAATCCGGCACTGAAAGGCCCGCCTCGTTCCCGGTGACCAGGGCCCCGGCAACGATCAACAGAAAGGTGAAGCAGGCCGTGATCACTGCAAAGTAGTGATAACTTCCGGCACTACCGATGCTGGTCGGCAATGAGTGGTTCATGAAGAATTCAGCGGGCCCGCGGGAGGATGGATTCCACACCGACGCCCTCTTCGAGAAGCCGGCTCCTGGAATTTCGTCGGTCTCAGGACGCCTGCTTCAGGGTGAAATCCACCGATTTGGACTCGCTGGCAGCCAGGGTGACCTTGTGGGTGGTAACGCCCTCTTTCAGGAACTCGTGCCATATTCCGATCGTGTATTCTCCGGGAGGCAATCCCGTGATTTCGAATGAGCCATCCCCGTCGGTCACCGAGAAGAACGGGTGCGGCAGAACGCCGATATAGCTCTTCATCCAGGGATGGACGTTGCACTTGACCGGGATCATGACCTCCTCGCGAGGAAACTTTTTCATCTTCGGCGGCACGTTGGGAGCCATGGACTCGTTCCATTCGCGATTGTTCCTGGGGGTCGGATGGACGTTGTGAGTAGTGGGATCGCTGTTCAGGATTCTGACCGGCTGATTGACCTGGACGCCCATCATATGGGGCAGGTAGATGCAACCCTTTTGATCCAGCACGGCAGGTTCGGTGGGCGTCTCGAACTTCATGCCCTCCAGGCCCTCCTTGACGTACACGAAGACGTGCCTCAGCGTCTTGTTGTCGTTGGGAACCACCACTTCGGAGTAGACGGGTTCGGTGTGCAGGCCGGCGCAAGCCGGTTCGGCATCCATGGCCAGCCGCCTGGCCCTGGGCAGGTCGCCTTCGAAAAAGACCTTGCCGTTGACCGTGGCCGCGGTGGCGGGGTCCACCCGGGTGACCACTGCCGGAGCTTCGGTCCCGTCGACTGCATCCAGATCTTCATCGTCGATATCCACGCTGCCGCAGGCCCCAGCAAAGAGAGCCGCCAGCAGCGCAACGGGCAAGCACAGGTAATTCTTCAAACACATCATAAAGACCTCTCTGACCGGATGATAATAAAGTTGGGATCGGGGCAAAACCGGGGGAGCCGCGACCCCGTTACCTGACGATTAATGTAACACTTCCAGCTCTCAAATTCGAGGGTGGTCCCGGCGATAGCTAGCGGCTGGCTACACTCGTTGCCGCGGCGGGCATTCGGGACATCAGTCGGCGCTGTTCCTGGGGCGTCAACTGGAACATGTAGCGCACCAGCAGTTCGGCATGGTCCTTGGGGTAGTCCCTGAAGGCAGGAGGCAGCGATCCGGCAAACACCCAGCGCTCGCCATCCCTCTGGAAAAGCCCGGACGGCATGGCCGTGCCCGGAGCGATCATTTCCGGCGCCACCATCCAGCGTTCGGTCCAGCCGGGCTTCAACCTTTCCCCGACCAACAGGAAATTGGGTGCGGTGGCGTTGCGGTCGTGAGCCGGGTCCCCGGTGGCGTGACACCTCAGGCAGGGAGCCGCCTTGGAGGTGAAGAGTTGCCGGGCCAGTTCGCGCTCCCGGTTGCTGAGCGGCTCCAGTCGGGTTGGAATATAGGGCCGATCCTGAGCCGCCAGGGCTTCGAAGAAGCGTACGATCTTCTGAATCTGGCTGTCGGAAAAACGGAAGGTGGGCATGCGGGCGTGGAGATAGCCGCGCACGCCGTTGCGATCGGTGCGCTCGGAGTCCATGGCCGGGTTCCTGAGAAACCGCGCCAGCCAATCCGGGTCCACCCGGGCTCCCTCACCGACCAGCGTCGGAGGAAGCTGCTCCTTCCAGTCCGGATCCTGATAGCGGGCCATCCCGGAAAGGTCGGACTGCTGTCCGGGTCGCACTTGGTGGCAGCCCATGCAGTTGTAGCGCTGCACCAGCCACCAGCCTTCCCGAATGTCCTGCCCTCGGTCCCCGGGAGCGTAGAAGAAATGTTCCGGCAATGTAGAGTCGACGCTCCCCAGCAGAAAGGTGGTCAAGGCAGCGATTTCCTCGTCGGTCAGCTTGAAATTCGGCATCCGGAGCTTTTCCAGAGGGGTCTTGATCTTGCCCTGGTCGAAGATGGCCGGGTCTTTCAGTTTGCGCTCGAAGAAACCCTTGTGGTTGTACCAGCCGTCATGCTTGGCCTCGTGGGTCAGCAGGGCGAAATCCAGCCGCTCGATGGGTTTGCTGCCCTCGCGGGTCAACTCGGTTCCGATGCGCCCTTCCTCCTCGAACCCGGCAATTTCGTGGCAACCGGCGCAGCCGAAGTGCTTGACCCACATGAATCCCTCGCTCTTGAGCGCGGGATCCTCCAGGTAGTCGGCCTCAGGATAGGAGGCGTCGGCCTGCTTGAGAGTAACGAGGTAACTGGCAATGTCCCGGGTTTCCTGCAGGCTGAGCCGCAGGCTGGGCATGACCGAGAGCGGTTGACGCTCCTGGGGGTCGTGAATCCAGGGGACCAGGTAGTCGTAGTGCACCTTCTCCCCCACCCGCGACAGGTTGGCCGCGAACGAGCTCCCTTGGGCTGCATCCCCCTCGCCCACGGCGTGGCAACCCATGCAGCCCCGTGTCTCGAACAGCTCCTTGCCCCGAACGGCATTCCCCCGAGGCTGGCTGGGCAATTCCCCTTCGATCCCCGTCTGCCAGACGAAGGCGGAAATGGCGCGGCGCTGCCCTTCGTCCAGGCGAAAGGCCGGCATCTTGGTGGAAGGCCGGTAGTCGTGCGGGTTTTCCAGCCAAACCGGGATCCACTCCTTGCGCATCTTGAAGCGGACCTCCTTCAAGCTGGGTCCGACATTTTTCTGTTCGATCTGCAGGTCCGCCGAACGCACCTCCAGACGCTCCATTTCGTGGTCCAGGTTGCTGATCTGCTGCTTGAGTTCGTCCGCGCGGGCGTAGTACCGCTGGGCTTCCGCATTGTCCTGGGCGTTATCGCCGGCCAGAACGCTCTGCTCGATCTCCTTGCCCATATCCTTCCGGTCCTCTGCCAACGCGTGAATTGACGACTGAACCTCGCTCAGCGCCTCGGCCTCGGTGTCGAACCCCTCGAAGCGATGGCAGCCCGCGCAACCCTCGACGTAGTAAATCTCTTTCCCCCGGTTCAGGACTTCGGCGTGATCGAGCACCAGATCCTTGGCGTGGCACTGGTGGCAACCCGCCTCGAAATTCTCCTTGTAGTACAGCGGCCACAACCAGTACTTGTGGCGCCCGTGGCCCTTGCGGACACTGGTGGTAGCACGTCCGTTACCGTTATGGCAGGTGGAGCAGCCGAACCGCTCCGGATCGTGCAAGGCCAGCAAGGCGGGATTGGGGTGGCTGACAAACACTTCCTGGCCCCCCATGTCGGCCTTGGTCAGCACCAGCGGCTCCCTGATGCCCAGGTGACAGGACTCGCACCGGTCCACCAGATCGACCTCGGCCACGTGGATCTGCCGGATCCCCAGCTCGAAGTTGCGGATCCTGGCTCGCAGCCCCCGGACCTGAGAGGCGGTCAAACCGGTGAGGCGGTCGCCAAGCAGGGTATCCCTCTCCCCTCGCAACTCGTTGTAGGACTTCACCAGTTCCGCCCGTTGCGCTCCCAACTCGGCCCGCCTGGCCTGCAACCGGTTGAATTCCGCTTCCAACTGGTCGAAATTGAAGCGTTCCTCCTGCTCCACCACCTCCCCGGAACCGTTGGCGGAAGCCAGCCTCAGGGTCAACTCCCGGGCCTTGATGGCATCGATCTGCCGCTGCAGCGCCTCTTTTTCACTCTGGTTGGTGGAGGTTTCGATCTGGTAGATGAGGGCCGCGATCTCGCTACGGGTGATGGCGAAGGGCTCGGTAATGACGCTCAACCGGCTGCCGACGATCTGGTTGGTCTCGCGGTCCAGGTCGGAGATCCGAGGGGCAATCGATTCCTCGGCCTTGGTGACCGCGTCACTCAGCTTCCGGTATTCCGCAGATTGGAGGACGGCCTGCTCGGCCCGGGCCTGGGTCGGCTGGATGCGTCTCAGGTGACGGCTGTACAGACTGGCAAAATGCTTCTGGTAGTCCTTCCAGGGTCTGAGGCCATAGGTCTCGTCGTACAACGCCCACAGGAGAGAAGCCACCATCAGCAGAGATGAGATCAAAAGAATGCGACCGAGGGATCGGTTGAGGACCGGATCGTCTCCAACCGGGGGTTTCTTCGGCACCGATTTCTCCTTTAATCGCTAGATATTGAACCAGGGAGTGACCCACACGTACTTGATCCGGAAAAGCAGTCGAGCCACCATCTTGGCCGGCAAGAGCATCATGGTGACCAGGAAAAACTGCAGGAGCAGATATTGAATCAAGCTCATGCGGTTGTAGATTTTCCGGTTGAACGCATTCCAGGTAAACAGCTTGTGCACACCCAAGGCGGTCACCACGGCAAACAGGCCGACCACTGCCGCCCCGAACAGGCTCTTGCCGAGCATGCTGGTGATGCCGAACATGTCCGGCAGATCCCGATTGGCTTCGAAGATGAGCTTGTTGTGGTCCCAGGTCTGGCCCGGCCAGAACCAGATCCAACCCGGACCCCGAATGAATGTGCCAATAACCACCATCGACAACCACAACACGATAAAGCCGAAGAAGAAGGCCCAAATGGCGAACTTCCGCTGTTTGTAGGTGTAATAGCCGTTCCCGAGCGGATTGGTATCCATGTAGGGTATCACCATGAGGCCTACCAGAATCAGGGTCGGCAGCACCACGCCGGCCATCCAGGGATCGAAATAGACCAGCATCTCCTGCAACCCCAGAAAGTACCAGGGCGCCTTTGCCGGGTTCATGGTCAGGGAGGGATTGGCCGGTTCCTCCAAAGGAGCGTCCAGGGTGATCGACCACACCATCAGAATGAAGGTGACGATGATGGCCACCAGGAACTCCATGCGCAACAGGTAGGGCCAGACCTGAACTTCCCGAGCCCAGCCCGGTTTCCAGGGCTGCGTCTTGCGGTGGTGGGTCTTGGCCATCTCGGGGTCGGCTTCCAGCCTGTCGATCAGCCGGTCGTTGGCGAACGCCTGCCGGAGGCCGTACCAGGTGTAAAAAGGGATGACCAGGATGAGCAGGACGATTGGAACATTGTCGGGCAGGGTAGTGATTTCCCAGAGCTGAACCCAATCCACTGATTTCCTCCTTATCCCTTTCCGAGCCGTTCCCGGTAAAAGGCTCCTCGAACGATGGCTGTGTCAACGATCGCTCAGAACCGTCGCGGCTCCTTGATTTCGGATTCCAGCATCACGGGAGCCGGTCCCGAGATGCCACCGTCCTTGCGGACTCTCCAGAAGTGAACGGCCATGAAAATCCCCGCAATCAGGGGAATGGCGATGCAGTGCCAGATGTAGGCTCGCAACAGCGCGTTGGAGTCCACGATGGAGCCTCCCAACAGAGCAAAGCGAACGTCGTTGAAGGCGGTCATGCCGAGCTCCGGTCCCAACGGACCCTCGTGCCCCAGCAAAGGCGTCGCCCGCGCCATATTGGTGCCCACGGTGACCGCCCAGAAACCGAGCTGGTCATCCGGCAGCAGGTACCCGGTAAAGGAAAGCAGCATGGTGAGAAGCATCAGAATCACGCCCACCATCCAGTTGAATTCCCGCGGCTTCTTGTAGGAGCCCGTCAGAAAGACCCTGAACATGTGCAGCCAGACCGTGATAATCATCAAGTGAGCGGCCCAGCGGTGCATATTTCGCAAGAGCTTCCCAAAAGGGACATCGTGTTCCAGGTAGAGAATGTCCCGGAAGGCCTGAACCTTGGTGGGGTGGTAGTAGAACATCAGCAGGACGCCGGTGAAGGTCAGCACGATGAAC
>JAPVWS010000065.1 GCA_027493295.1 Candidatus Versatilivorator vitaminiformans
CCTCAGGCCAGTCCGTCGCGAACTGTATCCCACGATCCAGAGGCCCCTGTACAAAGCTGTTCAACCAGGAATCGACACGATTCTGGATCCGGGCGACGAATCGTTCAGTGCCCGTACCGGGCGCCCAATCCGGGCCGTGCAGATGATGGGATAGATGGTTGGGCAGCACCAGCAGCGATTCGACCAGCGAAATCGACAAGGTGGCAATGACGACGATCGGCAGTGCCTTCCAGACCTCTCCGAAGCCCGCGGGTATGAAGAGCAGCGGAAGGAACGCCACGATCGTCGTCAGCACGGCGAAGACCAGTGGCACCTTGATTCGGCGCGCACCCCGGATCGCCGCGACAACCCCCGGCGTGCCGCGCATTCGCTCGAGGTGAATGTGCTCGGACACGACGATCGCATCGTCTACGACGATTCCGATGGCGAGCACGAAAGCGAAGAGCGACACCTCATGGAGCGGGATGTCGAACATCATCATGGCGGCCAGGGCGCCGATCGCGGAAACGCCGAGACCGACGGCGACCCAAAACGCCAGCCGGATTTCGAGAAAAAGGCCCAGCGCGAGCAAGACCAGCAACAGCCCCAAGGCTCCGTTCTTGAGGAGAATGAGGCCGCGCTCCACGAAGATCGAAGAGTCGTCGCTCCAGATACTGATGCCCACGCCGTCGGGGAGCGAGGGCGTTATCTCGTTCGCAACATGCTCCCGAACGGCGCGCGATACATCCATCACCCCCTCGCCGTCGGCTCGCGAGACCTCGACGAACACGGCAGGGTGACCCTGGTGGCGCACGATCAAATCTGAGTCGTCGAAGCCGTCGCGCACATTGGCGATATCACCCAGGCGCACCACTGTGCCGTCGTCGCGGGCGAGGATGACGATGTCCTCGAAATCCTGCTGTTCGTAACTCTGACCGAGGGTCCGAATCCGCACCTGGGACTGCTCGGTATCAATGTTGCCCGCGGACAGGTCCAGGGAACCGCGGCGAATCGCATTGGCGACATCGGTCAGAGTAAGCCGAAGGGCCCGCAGCCGCTGCAGTGGTACTTCGATCGAGACTTCGTAGTTGCGCACACCGCTGGTCTCGACCTGAGACACGTCGGGGAGCGAAGCGAGATCGTCCTCGATACGGTAGGCGAGCTCTTTCAGCGACCGCTCGGAAACGTCGCCGAAGAGGATGAGACGAATCATGCTCTGGGCATTGGTCATTTCCCGGATCTGGGGTCGCTCGGCTCCGCCCGGGAACGTCTGAATACGCCCGACCGCGGACTCGATTTCATCCCTCTTCGCGCCCATATCCGTACCCGATTTGAATTCGACCCTGACGGACGCTATTCCCGGGGCCGCTACGGACCTGACCGCCTTCACGTCCGCCAGTCCCCGGATCTCATCCTCGATCTTGACGACGATGCCCTCCTCCACCTCTTCGGGCGTTGCCCCGGGGAGCGTTACGGAGATTTCGAACTGATAGAAGGGCACCTCGGGCCAAGCCTCCTGCTCGAGGCCGGTAAGCGATACGAGGCCCGCAGCCAGGATGCCGAACATCAGCAGATTGGACGCGACGCTGTTGCCCGCCATATAGGCGATCGGTCCACGGGGTTCGGCGTGGTTGTTTCGGTTGAAATTCATTGGTAAGGGTCGGAGCGGGTCTGGAGAAGCACCCGTGTGTCGGCAGGCTGCAGCAAGTGTTCGAGCCCGATGCCTGCTAGCCCGGATTTCTCGTGCGCCGTCGAAAGGCGCAGTCTCTCAGCAGGTGCGAATCCCGCCCGGCAAGATTCAGTTAGCATGGAAAGCTGGATTCACCTTACTCAACCACACGTTCAATAGGAACGGTATCAGAACATGACGCGCCGGCAGCAATCAAAAATTCGCTAACGTCGCTCTCTTCTGACTTTCGAATGCCCGTCCTTTGCTGACCGGTTGGCGGGGGCGACCTTGGCCGCTTCGGAGTGATGTTCGGTGTGCTCAGCCAGGGTCGCGGAGGTGGCAGGTGTCTCCTTTCCATCCCTGGCAATCGCCGCGAATTCCTGAGACAACTTCTTCAGCCTGTCGATCTGGCCCTTGGTGAGTTTGCTGCCCATGGCGCAACGGGTGGGATCGCGGTCCCCGCATCACCCTGCAACGGGGTTCGGACCACCCCGCTATCCCTGATTGAGGGGGTCATGCCGTGTCTTCCAGCTCAACCGCCTGAAACAGTCCTTCGGTCACCCAGCCGCGGAACCAGGAAAAGAGCTGCACCTCTCCAACCGGCTGGCCTCCACGTCTCAAGACCCCGCTCAGCGCCTCTCCGAGCGGCACTCCATTGACAAGAGCTTTCAAGAGCCGGTAGGCCGGACGGGACAGATCCAGCCAGCGGAGGGCGTATTGGCTTCGATAGACCACCGCCCAGTGGTTTTTGCGCCGGGTGGCGGGCCGTGGTTTGCCCTGGCGCACCGCCTCCAGATAGGCCCCCACCGGGTAGCGAAGCTCCTGCACCGAGAGGGCAGCGACAGGTTTGAGGCGGGCGGTCTCCCAGCATTCGGGGGGCACCTCGGCAATGGCCTCTGGGGTGAGAACCGGCGATTCCTCGGCGTCGAACAGCCGGCTCATCAGCAATTCAAAGCGAGCCAGCTCGTAGAGGAAGTCCTTCCGCACCATCCCGGGACTGCTCCGGATGAATTCGGGGAGACGATCTCCCAGACGGTTCAACGTATAGCTTCCGGAGGGATAGCGGTCGACATAGCCCCTGACCAGGTCGGAGAAGCGCTTCGGACCCAGAAAATGCGCCAGCCCGGGAAAGTCGGCCTCTAGGGCTTCCTGCAAGCGGGCCAGGTACATGCCGCGGTAGATGCCGATTCGGTCGAAGGAATCGAGTGTGCGGGATGGCCGTATCAGACCTGGAAACCGGCTCGGCGGCACTATTTTTCGGGCCTCGGCGGAAGCCACCGCCTGCCGGTCGGAGCCCGGATGCAGGATGACCGCCTGCATCCATTTCTGGGTATTGCCCAGATCAGGTGCCATAGGCTCTCTGGTGGTCCGGCTCGGGAAGGCCGCGGTGCCGGCGGGCTTTCAGGGCTTCGGCGTGCACCACCTCGAAGCTGGGAATGTTCTCGTCCCACTCCAACAGGGTGGCTACGCCGCCGGTTCTTTGGCAGGAACGTCGATAGAGGGACCAGACCTCGTCGATGACGTGATCGCTATGGGTGTCCAGAATATGGGTTCCCTTGTGGGTGTGCCCGGCCAGGTGGTATTGAACGACGCGGTCGGCCGGGACTCGGTCGATGAAGGCTTCCGGGTCCAGGCCGTGGTTGAAGCAACTGACGTAGACGTTGTTCACGTCCAGAAGAATCCCGCAGTCGGCCTCCTGGGCCAGGGTGGAGAGAAACTCCACTTCGCTCCAGGTGGAGGTCCCGAACTCCAGGTAGGTGGAGGGGTTCTCCAGGACCAGGGGGCGCTCCAGGATCTCGGAAACCGCTTTCACCCGTTCGATGGTGTAGCGCAGGGATTCGTCCGTGTAGGGCATCGGCAGCAGGTCATGGACGTTGATTCCACTCACGCCGGTCCAGCAGAGGTGATCCGAGACCCAGTGGGCCCTGGTACGGTCGGCCAGAGCCTTCAGTTTTTTCAGATAGCCCAGGTTCAAGGGGTCGGTGCTCCCGACCGACATGGAAACTCCGTGGAGCACGACCGGGTAGCGTTCCGCCACCTGGTCCAGCACGTACAGCGGGCGGCCCCCCGTATCCATGTAGTTTTCCGAGAGGATCTCGAACCAGTCGATGGGTGGGTGGTTGGCCAGAATGTAGCTGTAATGGACGGTACGGAGACCGATCCCGAACCCCAGGTCGGGTAAATCCCACCGATTCCTGCCCATAAGGGACCTCCCGGTCCAAACGGACGGACGCGGCCGGTCCCGCTTCCTGCCCGCGAAGTCGCGTATTGCACCCAACGGTCGGAAGCGCCGGGGGACCGGTCAGTCCTGGTAGTTGTCAGGCTACTTCTTCTTTTCGACTCCGTGGAGGGGAACGGCGCAACCGCCCTTGCCCTTGCAGGAATTCTTGCCGGCGCAGCCGTTGTCGCCGCTGCCGCAGCCACCCTGGCCCTTGCACTCGTTCTGGCCCTTGCAGGAGTGCCTGGCCGCCGTGGCGCAACCGCCCTTGCCCTTGCAGGAATTCTTGCCGGCACAGCCATTGTCGCCGCTGGCGCAGCCGCCTTGGCCCTTGCACTGGTTGCGGCCCTTGCAGACGTGCTTGGGCTTCTTGTCTTCATCGGCCAACAACAGGGAATCCGTTTGGCTGACCGCCTTGGAACCCGCCACCATGCCTGCTACGGCGGCTCCCATCACCTGAGTGAATTTCCTTCGATCCATAAAAAATGTCTCCTTGGGG
Source organism: Candidatus Versatilivorator vitaminiformans (assembly GCA_027493295.1). Lineage (GTDB taxonomy): Bacteria > Acidobacteriota > Terriglobia > Versatilivoradales > Versatilivoraceae > Versatilivorator > Versatilivorator vitaminiformans. Next base: position 4,366 of record JAPVWS010000065.1, read on the forward strand.
ATAGGTTCGAACGTCACCTTTCGAGTCATCCGGCAAGCAATGCCGACCCGTCACCTGGCACTTTCGAGAGAGCCTGAATATAGCCCAACCTTCCGCAAAAATCAAAGCCCCCCTCTCTGCCGGCCGAAAGGGGATGGCCGTGGCCTCCGTGGGTCTCCAAGGACCGGCGGGAAGGACGAATGCGGCTGATTTCCAGGCTGTTCCAGACTGCCGCCTTCAGTCTCCGGGTGCCCCGCGTCTGTGGTATAGTCCGTGGCGGTTGGCGCGCTTTCCTGTAGCCAAACCCCAATTGGGAGACTCAAGATCGTGTTCGAGACCATTGCATGGAGCGACGAAGGCGTGGTCATGATCGACCAAAGAAAATTGCCGGCCGTGGAAGAGTACCCGGTGTTCAGGACCCATGAAGAAGTGGCCCAGGCGATCAAGGACATGGTCATTCGAGGTGCACCGGCAATTGGAGTTGCCGCTGCCATGGGAGTGGCGCTCGGGGCTGAGTCCATCAAGTCCCATGACCCGGAGCGGTTTGAGCAAGCGTTTCAGTCCATTTGCGGGACCCTGGCGGCAACCCGGCCCACCGCCGTGAATCTGTTCTGGGCCATCGAACGGATGAAGGGAGTCTACCGGCGACACAAGTCCCAGGGGCCCGCGGCTGTGGCTGCCGCCCTCAAGACGGAGGCCCTGCGTATCCACGACGAGGATATTCGACTCAACCGCCGCATGGGAAGCCACGGAGCCGCCCTCATCCAGGACGGTTCCCGGGTCTTGACCCACTGCAATGCCGGCGCCCTGGCAACCGCCGGTTACGGCACGGCACTGGGAGTCGTTCGGGCCGCGGTGGAGCAGGGCAAGAGAGTGGAGGTGCTGGCGGATGAAACCCGGCCTTTTCTGCAGGGAGCCCGTCTAACCGTTTGGGAGCTGCAAAAGGACGATATACCGGTCACCCTGATCACTGACAACATGGCGGGGTATTACATGAAACAGGGCCAGGTGGACTGCGTCGTTGTCGGGGCGGATCGGATCGCTGCCAACGGAGACGTCGCCAACAAGATCGGCACCTATTCGGTTGCCGTGCTGGCGAGGGAGCACGAGATCCCCTTCTACGTGGCGGCGCCACTCTCGACGGTGGACCTGGACGTTCCCACCGGCGATCAGATCCCCATCGAGCAGCGCTCCCCGCGTGAAGTGACCCACCTGGGTGAAAAGGCCATCGCTCCCCAGGGGGCGTCGGCCGGAAATCCCGCCTTTGACGTGACCCCTCACCGCTACGTGGCGGCCATCATCACCGACGCCGGTGTCGCCCGGCCTCCCTTCCTGGAGAACTTGAGAGTCCTGAAAGCGGGGGCGGCACTTACCTGAAACGCCGCTGTTTCGCCCTGCATTGGCCGCGCCGTCGCACGGTCCGGTGCCGAGCCTTACCCCCCCACCGCATCAGCCTTCGCCTGCGGCTCGGCTTCGGCGACTCCCCCTCAAGGGGGGAGTGATTCTTGAGGCCTGCATACAACGCTGGTATCACTCCCCCCTTGAGGGGGAGTCGGCGAGGCAAACGCGGCGTCCCTTCGACCAGGCCGCAGCCTGCAGCCGAGCCGGAGGGGGGCCAACGCAGCGCCCCGAAAGCGCAGCCCGCAGTCGAGCTGGCGGCGGGACTCGTCTTTCGCACGGAGAATCCTCAGTCCAGCCCCTCGAAGTCTTTGACCTGTTGCCGCATCTTCTCCGAAATGGGAACCGTCCGGCCGCTCTTCATGTCGAAACAGGCCTGCACCGACAGGCCGTCTGCGATCAGACGCCCGGTCCGGCTCTCGGTCAGACGGTACTCGAAGGTGAAGCTGGAATTCTTGAGGGCGGAGATTCGGGTGGCAATGGCAATGGTTTCACCCAGGAGTGCGGGGGAGCGATAGTTGCACTCGGTTCGCACCATCACGAATCCCCAGTCATGGGCGGGAGGCAGTCCGAAGAGGTGCTTCCAATATCGGGTGCGAACGATCTCGAAATAGGTGAGATAGACGGCGTTGTTGACATGGCCCAGGGCGTCCAGGTCTCGAAAGCGAATCTCCAGCTCGGTGGTGAAACGAAAGGATGGCATGGCTGGTCGTCGTCAGACCGTCCGAGAGACGGTGACGGCCTGGAACGGGCAATCCCGTTATCCGTCAAGCGAGATCCCGCCCATCCCGCTCTCAGTCGAAGGGAATCTGCGTCACCTCGGCATCGGTCCGGCCTCCGGCGCAATTCACTCCGACGCTCGTGCCGGGGTCCCAGGCCTCCTTGCGAACGTAAGCCAGGGCGATAGCTCGCCGCAGCCCGGGTGAGTAGGCGCTGTCCGTAACCCAGCCCACCTCCTGCCCGTTGCGGAATATCTTGTCTCCCCCCCGGGCGGGCTCCCCGGATGACAGCAGCAGACCCGTGAGCTTGCGATTGACGTGTCCGCGGAAGGTGGCCCGGGCCACGACTTCCTGGCCGATGTAGCACCCCTTGCTATAGCTGATGGCCTCTTCCAGGCCGGTCTCCAAGGGAATGCGGGCTTCGTCCATATCGACGCCGTACCAGGGGATTCCCGCCTCGAGCCGGCGGACGTTCCAGGCTTCAAGGCCTACCGGGCGAAGGCCGGCCGGCTTTTCCGCCTGAAGGAGGAGGTTCCAGAGGTCGACTGATTGGGATTCGGGCACGATGAGGTCGTAGCCTCCCGAGGCGGTTCGCCGCACCCTGGCGCAGCGGACCGTCAGATTCCCGACTTGAATGAGGCGGTGTTCGAAGGGCGCCTCCGGCGGGGAGGTTCCTCGGAACAGCCCCGCGATGACCTCGGCCGCCCTGGGTCCTTGCAGCGAGAGAACGGCCAGATCGGCCGACCGGTCGATGACGTCGACCTGATCCGCGATAATGTACCGCCTCAAGAGGGCCAGATCCTTCTCCACGAGGTCGGCGTCGACCAGCAGCATCAGCGCTTCCTCCAGACAGAGGACCCGCATGTCGGTGAGGATCCGTCCTTGGGGAGTAAGCATGAGCGCGTAGCAACCCTGACCCGGTGAGAGACTCCGGATGTCATTGGTAACCATTCCATGGAGAAATCGCGATCGGTCTCTGCCCCGCAGTTCGACCACACTCTGAACCGACAGATCGAGAAGGCCGGCTTCATGGCCCAAGGCGGCATACTCCTCATCCAGAGAGGTGAAGCGCTTGGGAACCTCCCGGCCCCGAAATTCCACGAAGTCCGCTCCCGAGTCGCGTTGGGTTCCAAAAAGTACAGATCGCTCCAGCATGATTCTTAACTCCCGCGGCGTTAACCGTCCAGCCTCTTCCTCAACAACTCATTGACCATACGGGGATTGGCCTGCCCCTTGGTAGCCTTCATGACTTGACCCACAAAGAAACCGAAGGTGGCCTTTTTGCCGCCCCTGTACTGCTCGAGAATTCCGGGATTGCCGGCAAGGACCTCTTCAATCACGGTTGTGATCGCATCGGGATCGGTGATCTGCTTCAGACCCTTTTCCCGGATTACCTGCCTGGCCGGCTTTTTCTCCCGAAACATGGCCTCGAAGATGTCCTTGGCCATCTTGCCCGAAACCTCTTTGCTGACGATGCATCCGATCAATTCGGCCAATTGGCTCGGGCTGATCGGAGAGGATTCGATGTCGAGATTGAATTCCTTGAGGTCACGCAACAGGTCTCCCATGATCCAGTTGGAAGCCGCCTTGGGATTTCGGGATCGGGCAGCGGTTTCTTCGAAGAAATCGGCCAGGGCGCGCGTGGTGGTCAACACACCGGCGTCGTATGCGGGAATGGAATACTCGTCCACGAACCGCTGCTTTTTTTCTTCGGGCAGCTCCGGCATGTCCGCGCGTATTTCATGCTGCCAATCGACGTCCACCACCAGGGGCGGCAGGTCGGGTTCGGGGAAATAGCGGTAGTCGTGAGCTTCTTCCTTGCTGCGCATGGGGAAGGTACGCTGCTCGGTCGTGTTCCACAGGCGGGTTTCCTGGGTAACGGTACCTCCCTGCTGCAGGAGGCGTGTCTGGCGGCCGATCTCATATTCGAGCGCCTTCTGCAGGAAGCGGAAGCTGTTCAGGTTTTTCAGCTCGGTCTTGGTTCCCAGAGTCTGTGAGCCGACCGGGCGGATCGACACGTTGGCGTCGCAACGGAGACTGCCTTCCTCCATGTTGCCGTCGCAGACTTGCAGGTATTCGAGAATGACCTTCAGGCGGGTCAGGTAGTCGGTGGGCCTGGGTCGGAGAATAGATCTCGGGTTCGCTGACGATTTCGATCAGCGGCGTGCCGCTCCGGTTCAAGTCGATATAGCTGAAGCGATCGGAATCGGCAAATCCGTCATGAATCGATTTGCCGGCATCCTCTTCCAAGTGGACACGCTTGATCCCCACCCGTTGGGGATGGCCGTTCTCCTCGAGATCGAGGTGTCCGTATTCCGCCAGGGGTTTGTCGAATTGAGAAATCTGGTAGCCCTTGGGCAGATCGGGATAGAAGTAATTCTTGCGTGCAAAAATCGAAAGGGAATTGATGCGGCAATTGAACGCCAGGGCAGCCTTGACGGCCATGACGACCGCCTCGCGATTCAGCACCGGCAGAGCTCCGGGAAGACCCAGGCAAACCGGACAGGTATTGGTATTGGGCGGGGCTCCGAATTGGGTCGGGCAGCAGCAGAAGATCTTGGTTCGGGTCAGCAGTTGGGCGTGAACCTCGAGGCCAATGACGGCTTCATAGGTCATGTGGGTCATGGGATCTTATGGATGCGGCCAATGATAGGCTTCTGCGGGTTGAGTGCTGCTCGGGTATGAGGAGTACAGCCGGGTGAACTAGTCTCCCTGCTTTCTGACCAGCAGGTCCGTATCGCCCGAGTCACGGTCGATGAGCGCCTTGGCCTGAGGAAGCACCTCCAGCGCCTTGGCGAATTGGGGGTCGTTCTCCAGGGAAACCTTGTGAGCCTCGGCTTGACCCACCCGAGAGAGGAAGGTAATGCCGCCTCCACCGTAAACCTCACGGCCACTGGCGGTTTTGTAGACTTTCCGCTTCTCGGGATCCTTGTTTCTGGCGTAGTAGTAGTCGATATACGACTGATTGGCGTAATCTCGCTGGATGAGCCTCCCGCTGGGAGTGTGCCACTTGGCGGTGGTGAGGGAAACGCCCGCGCCGTTGTCCAGGGGATAGACCGTCTGAACCAGTCCCTTGCCGAAACTGACTTCGCCCACCAGCAACCCGCGATCATGGTCCTGAATGGCGCCGGCCACGATTTCGGAAGCACTAGCGCTGCCGGTGTTGATGAGCACCACCAGGGGGAACAGAACTCCCCCGGATCCTCTGGGGGCTTCGTAGGACTGTTTGGCGCTCGGCGTGCGTCCGTCGGTAATCAAGACCTTCTGGCCTTTCTCCAGAAATTTGTCCGCCACCTGGATGGCGGCCTGCAGGTAGCCTCCGGGATTGGATCTCAGGTCAAAGATCAGACCCTGCAGATCCGTCCCCAGTCTCTCCAGGCTTTCCTGAACTTCCCTGTTGGTGGTCTCGTTAAAGGTGGACAGCTTGATGTAGCCGATGCCCGGGCGGAAGAAGAAGGCGAAAGGAACACTGTGGTGGGGAATCTCATCGCGAATGATGGCCATATCGAGCAACTTGGGGATTCCGGCTCGGTCTATGGAGATGTTGACCACCGTTCCCTTGGGTCCCCTCAGCCTTTCCACGACAGCCTGAATGTCCAGTCCTTCGGTAGGATTCCCTTCAATCTTGGCGATGACGTCTCCGGAGCGAATGCCCAGGCGGTATGCGGGCGTCCCCGGAATGGGCGTGATGACGGTGGGCATGGCATTCCTCATGGAGATGATGATGCCCAGCCCATAGAAGTTCCCCCGCTGGTCTTCCCGGAATTGGGCGAACTGCTTGGCGTCGAAGAAGTTCGAGTGGGGGTCCAACGTCTTCAACATGCTCCGCAGCGAAGCGTGAACGCTCTTCTCGACGTCGATTTCGTCGGCGTAGTACTTCTCCGCCAGGTCGAGCACCTGGGAGTAGACGTTGACCAGGTGTTCCCGTTCGTCGGACTGGGACGTCGCTTGAACGGGCCTCCCCCAAAATCCTCCAATCAGGGAGGCGATAACGATTACGGTCGCGACCGTGGTCCAGGAACGAAGTCTCTGCATGCCCACCTCTTAAACTGGCCCAAATATAGCACCCGCCCCCGCTCGAAGTAAAGGCTCAAACGGCAGCCCTGCCTTGACTTGAACCCCCGCTCCCATTATGATTCGGTACGTTTGGAGGAACGAAATGGGCCCCATCGGCGTACCCGAATTGATCATCATTTTTGTCGTGGCTCTGCTGGTATTCGGGCCGCGAAAGTTGCCTGAGCTCGGGAAGTCTCTCGGCAGGGGCCTCTCCGAGTTCCGGCGCGCCTCCAACGAGCTTAGAAATACGCTGGAGGAAGAGGTTCGGGCGGCTGAATACGAGCCTCCCCCTCCCCCGCCCAAGCTGGACAAGCCGGCGGAAGCCGCGCCTGCCGACCCTCAACCGGCCGTCGAGACCGGGGAGGAACCGGCAGCGCCGACCTCTTCCGAAGAGGAGGTTGGTGATTCCGCGGTGGAATCCGCCTCTGTCGTGGAGAAAAAGGAAGCTCCCCCCCAACCTTCAGAAGCCGACTCCGGCCAGGAGCCGGAGGCTGTCACAGCCTCCTCGCCCGGCTTGAGTTCGGAGCCCAAGCCTGAACCCAAGCCGGATGGACACTGACCCAAGGGACGAAAACGAGCTTGCGGCGTCCGGCAAGATGTCCTTTTTGGATCATCTGGACGAGTTGCGCCGGCGCATCATCGTCGCCATCGCAGCGGTGGGCATCAGTTTTGTTGCCTGCTGGATCTTTCACGAGAGAATCTTCGAATTCTTGTCGGTTCCGATCACCCAGCACCTGGGAGATCGCAAGCTGACCTATCTGAGCCCCACCGAGCCCTTCATGATTTATATGAAGGCTTCCTTCTACGCCGGGATCTTTGTGGCCTCTCCTCTAGTACTGTGGCAGGTCTGGCTGTTTATCGCCCCGGGGCTTTATTCCCGCGAGAAACGATACGCCATACCCTTCCTGCTGTCGTCCAGCGTTCTCTTTGTTCTGGGGGGTATCTTCGCCTACACGGTCGGCCTTCCCATGACCTTGAACTTTCTCACCACCTTCGGCCAAAATTTTCAGGAGATCGTGACCGCAACCTTCTACTTCGACTTTGCCCTGGTCGTCATCCTGGGATGCGCCATCATTTTCGAAATTCCGATCGTCATATTCTTCCTCTCCATCATGGGCGTCACCAATGCCCGATTCCTGTTGAGGAACCTGCGCTACGCGGTTCTCATTATTTTCATTACAGCAGCCATCATCACGCCAACGCCTGACATCCCAACCTTGATGGTCTTTGCCGCGCCCATGCTCCTGCTGTACCTGGTGGGCATACTGGTAGCCTGGATCTTCGGCAAAAAGCGCCTGAGGGACGAGAATTCCGACTGACCTTCCAGGGCCCGTTGCCCGATCCCGCGGTTACAGCGGTCTTGCTGGTGACCCGCCATGGCCGATTCCCCCAGCGCAGATCGGCAGTCATTGAGAGCACGCCTGGTCAAGGGCAGGCCAAACTTCAGGCGCCATCTCTACCTCAGCTCCGCTCTCTTTCTGCTGGTGATCGGCGCCATCGCCTTTTCCCTGATCGACTTGGCCAACCGCTGGGCAGGCGAGCGGGTGGAGCTTGAAATGGAGGCATTGCGGGACGATTTGAAGGATCGGATCGAGGATCGAATGCGCCTCGTCGATCTGGAGTTGCCGGGCGCCGGTCCCGCCGATGAACTTCTCCGGCGGCAGCACATGGAACGGTATCTGGAGGAGTTGTTGGCCGCCAACGACCAGGTCGTCTATGTGTTCGCAAGGCACCCCCGGGGAGACCTGCTTTGGCAGCGCCTGCAGATGGGAAGGGAACTGGAGCAGAGCCGCTTTCCCGAACTCATTCTGTCAGCCAGGGCAAGACAGGAAATCGCTTCGGTCAGCAATCCCGGAGAGCGAATTACCGACTGGGTCGAACCGGTCGTTTCCCAGCGGCAATTGAGGCTGTTCATCCATTTCGGTTTCGACAACACCCTCATCGCAGACCGGGTCGCGGAAGACCAGACCCGGATCAATCGGCAGATCCTTGTGGCTTCCTCGGTGGTGCTGGCGCTGCTGCTGGTAGCCCTGTTCTATGTGCGCTGGCTGCTCAAGCAAGCCCAGGTGATCGAGGCCGAAGCCCACACGGCCGACCGGCTGGCGGTCCTGGGGACGCTGGCCAGCGGGCTGGCCCATGAGATCCGGAATCCCCTGAGCGCCATCAACCTGAATCTGCAGATGATCGAAGAGGAAGTCTCCCAGTCGCGGAACCATTCCGGCGAGATGACCCAACTCCTGGCCGGGGCCAAGTCCGAGATTCGGAGACTGGAGCGGTTGGCGCGCAATTTTCTGGTCTATGCCAAACCGTTGAAGCCGGATCGTCAGGTGGTTTCGCTGCCGCAGGTCCTGGACCAGGTGGTCCGGCTGGTGGCCAAGGAGTACGCCAGAGCAGGAATCGAGCTGGTGAGGCAGGATGGGCCGGGCTTGCTGGAGTTTCGGGGAGACCGGGATCTGTTGCAGCAGGCCGTCATGAACCTGCTGGTCAATGCCAGGGAAGCCGTTTTGTCCAGAGGGGATGGACCGCGTCGGATCTCGATGGGAGCCAGGCTGGATTCGGGCCACTTGGTGCTGTGGGTTCGCGATAGCGGCACCGGAGTCTCGGAGGGGGAAACCGGCCGGCTCTTTGACCTGTTTTATTCGAGCAAGCGTGGGGGGACGGGTCTGGGCTTGCCCATTGCCCAACGGATCGTGGAAGCCCACGGCGGGCGGTTGGAGTGGAAGAACACTGACCAGGGAGGGGCGGAGTTCTCGATGCTCTTTAATCTGTAGCGAGACTGTGCCACAGACCGACTACCCAGGGAAAAAGGAGTCCACGAAGGGATACGGAGAAAAACCATTTGAATTGTTGAGCCTTTTGCAAAATTCGGCAGCGGGACGTTTACCGGGAATGGCCACAAAAGGCACAAAAACACAACTTGTGACTTTTGTGCTTTTTGTGGTCAGACAGCATTTTTGACCAGGTCGCACCGGATATTGATAATGGCAGAACCTCAGGTTCGCCGGCAGGATGACCTGCCCCGCTGCGATTTTTGCAAAAGGCTCTTGTTGATTGGGGAGCTGCTTGCAAGGGCTGAATGCGGCAGCCGCCCACTGGCACCCTTGGAATAATCAACCAAAAACCCTATCCCCCGGGCAGTGCTGTGTATTAGGGGAGAGCCGCCTAGGCGGCCATATGGGGCCGGCATTAAAAAAGCCACCGGAGCGGGCTCCGGTGGCTTTGAGGTTTTTGGGTCCCGGTGTCAGTACATCCCGCCGCCGTGAGGTGGCGCAGGCGGAGGGGTCTTGTCCTCCTCGGGAATGTCCGCCACCAGCGCTTCGGTGGTCAGAAGGAGTCCTGCGATGGATGCGGCGTTCTGCAGAGCGGTCCGCGTCACCTTGGCAGGATCGATCACGCCCGCGTCCACCAGGTCCCCGTAGGAGTCGCTGGCAGCGTTGTAGCCGTAGTTGCCGCCCTGTCCGCCGACCTTGGAGACGACCACCGCGCCCTCGACGCCCGCGTTCTGGGCGATTTGGCGCAGGGGCTCCTCGAGCGCCCGGCGGACGATGTTGCAGCCGATTTGCTCATCGCCGTCCAGCTCGAGTGTGTCGAGGCTGGGAATGGCTCGAATCAGGGAAACCCCGCCGCCGGCCACGATTCCTTCTTCGACGGCAGCCCGGGTGGCGTGCATCGCATCTTCGACGCGGGCCTTCTTCTCTTTCATCTCGGTTTCGGTCGCTGCTCCCACCTTGATGACAGCCACCCCGCCAACCAGCTTGGCGAGCCGTTCCTGCAGCTTTTCGCGGTCGTAGTCGGAGGTCGTCTCGTCGATCTGGGCCCTCAACTGATTGACCCGGCCCTGGATGTCGGAACTCGCTCCCGAACCTTCCACGATGGTGGTGTTGTCCTTGTCGATGGTGACCTTCTTGGCGTCACCAAGGTCGCCGAGCTGTACGTTCTCCAGCTTGATGCCGAGGTCCTCGCTGATGACTCTGCCACCGGTCAGAATGGCAATGTCTTCCAGCATGGCCTTGCGCCGGTCGCCGAATCCGGGTGCCTTTACCGCCGCGCAGTTGAGCGTTCCACGCAACTTGTTCACCACCAGCGTTGCCAGGGCTTCACCTTCCACTTCCTCGGCCACAATGACGAACGGCTTCCCCGTTTTGGCGATCTGCTCCAGCAGGGGGAGCAGATCCTTCATGGAGCTGATCTTCTTCTCGTGGAGGAGAATCAGGGCATTCTCCAGCACGCATTCCATCCGCTCCGGGTCGGTCACAAAGTAGGGAGACAGGTAGCCGCGGTCGAACTGCATGCCCTCCACTACCTCCAGGGCGGTCTCGATCGTCTTGGCTTCCTCCACCGTGATGACTCCGTCCTTGCCCACCTTGGCCATGGCCTCGGAAATGATGGTGCCGATGGTGGCATCCCCGTTGGCGGAAACTGTGCCGACCTGGGCAATGGCGTCTCCCCGCACCGGCTTGGACAAGCTGCCGATTTCGTCAACGGCTTTGTCGACCGCCTTGTCGATGCCACGCTTCAGAGCCATCGGATTGGCTCCGGCCGCGACTGTCTTGACGCCTTCCCGGAAAATCGCCTGAGCCAGAACCGTCGCCGTGGTCGTCCCGTCTCCAGCCACGTCGCTGGTCTTGGAAGCCACTTCCCGCACCATCTGGGCTCCCATGTTCTCCTCGACGTCCTTGAGTTCGACCTCCTTGGCCACGGTGACCCCGTCCTTGGTAATGGTCGGCGATCCGAATTTCTTGTCCAGAACGACGTTCCGTCCCTTGGGACCCAGGGTGATGCGAACCGCGTCGGCCAACTGATTGACACCCTTCAGGATGGCTTGACGGGAATCTTCACCGTGAGTAATT
>JAPVWS010000066.1 GCA_027493295.1 Candidatus Versatilivorator vitaminiformans
GGCAACGCCCGATTGCCTGCGAGGTCGACCTCCGCCCCCCGCCCCCGCGACTGGGCAGATCCATCGAGAAGGACTATCAATTGAACATCGATGCACAGGATGCACAGGATTAGCAGGACGGGAGGCTGCTGCGCGAGAGGCTGACTCGGGCGATGATCGTGACCTTGGTGTCACGAGGTCATGGGATGAAGTCCACCCGGGAGCGCGGGCGTCTCGCCCGCACAAGTCTTGGCACAGCCTCGGCCATCGGCTCCACCCGGATGGACCGGCGACGGCGCAGGGGATCGACATTTTTTGAACATGGATACACAGGATGCACTGGATTGAGAGGACGAAGGGTTTGTGCACCAAGTGCCGGTTCGGGCGTCGATCCGGTGCGGGCTTGCGGGTGCTCACGACTAAAAGCTGGCCGTATCCTGGAAAAATCCTGTGTATCCTGTGCATCGATGTGAATTATCCGTTTAATGGTGGCGCGTGGCGTTGAAGCAACTCCCTCTCCCGTCGTGGCGCTTCGTTGTCCTTCAAGTATCGCTGTGCGGCCAAAAGGAATAAGGATGCGGGCGGGACGCCCGCGCTACCGGGTGGGGCGCCCTCCCGATAGCTCGGTGCGGGTCCGGATGGCTTGACGGGCTGTCGGCGGAAGCCGTAGCCTTGATCTCCCGGCTGTATGCCGCCGGAAAACATTGATCGTTTAAATGTCTCGGACGGGCCGGCGCCGCTGGGAGTGCCCAACCATGAAGCCCAGGATTACCATTGGCGTCGGCGGGGGAACCGGCTCGGGCAAGACGACGTTCTGCCGGAAACTGGCGGAATTTTTGGGGCCGGAGCAGGTGCTGATCCTGTCTCAGGACCACTACTACCGGGACGCCGGCCATCTCCCGGTGGAACAACGCGCCCTGCGGAACTTCGATCGGCCGGAAGCGGTGGATTTCGAGCTGCTGGTCCGGCATTTGAAACAACTGCAAGCGGGCCGGGAAATTGCCCGGCCAAGATATGATTTCAGCCAACACGTTCGCCTGGAGGGCTCGGAGCCGGCTCTTCCGCGTCCGGTCATTCTGGTCGAGGGGACGCTGGTCTTCGCGGCGGAGGAACTGGTCGGCTGTTTCGACTTGAAGCTATTTGTGGATGCAGATCCCGACATCCGCTTCATCCGCCGCCTGAGGCGCGATATGCGGGAACGGGGGCGGAGCGTGGAATCCATCGTCCGCCAGTATCTTGAGACGGTGCGGCCCATGCACCTGCGCTTTGTCGAGCCGGCGCGAAGGCATGCCGACCTGGTGATCTCCGGGGTGGACGCTATCGAGCAGCAGGTTGCCGCGCTGGGGGACAGGATCCGGGGGGCGGCCGGCCTTCCTTAGGAGGCGCCCCGGGCACCGTTTTCTTTGGAATCCAAGGGAAGGAGGGAGGCCAGTTTCGTGAGAGTTGACATCCTGCAGACGGGGTTGGAGTACGACGGCTTTTTCCGGATTGAGAGGGCCGACCTCTCTTTCGAGAAGTTCAGCGGGGAGATGAGCCGCGCCGTCCGGCGTTTCCGCTACCACCGCGGGGATGTGGCGGCGGTGATGATTTACGACGCCGGTCGGGATCGGGTGTTGTTGATCCGCCAGTTCCGCTATGCGGTGCATGCCCGAATCGGAGACGGGTGGGTGATCGAATGCGTGGCCGGAATCCAGGAGAAAGGGGAGTCCATCGAGACCGTGGCCCGCCGGGAGGTTCTGGAGGAGACCGGGTTGGAACTGGCGGGACTGGAGTTGCTGGCCGAGTATTTTTTCAGCCCCGGAGGCTGCTCCGACAAGGTCCACCTGTTCCTGGGCACCCTGGAGGCTCCGGAGCAGTCCCTGGGCGTTTACGGCGTGGCGCAGGAAGAGGAGGACATTCAGGCCTGCTGGGTGCCCTTGAGCCAGGCCCTGGAGATGGCCCGCTCCGGACAGATTCAGGATGCCAAGACGCTGATAGGGCTGCACATGCTGGAGGGTCGGCTCCGCCGCGGAGAAAGCGCGGGCTAATCGACCCCTACCTTGCGGCAATGGGGCTCCAGCGGGCACAGGCTGCACTGGGGGCTGCGGGCGCTGCAGATCCGGCGGCCGTGGTGAATGAGGCGGTGGGAAAAGTTGATCCATTCCCCGGCAGGAATCGCTGCCATGAGATCCTGCTCGACTTTTTCCGGGGTCCTCGCCCGGGTCAGGCCAAGCCGTCGGGAAATCCGAAACACGTGGGTGTCGACCACCACCCCCGAGGCCACCCCGTAGGCCGTCCCAAGCACGACGTTGGCCGTCTTGCGGGCCACTCCGGCAAGTCGAAGAAGCTCCTCCATGGATTGCGGCACCTGCCCGTTGTGGTCTCTCACCAGGCGGCGGCAGGCCTCCCGGATGTTCTTGGCCTTGTTGCGGAAGAATCCGGTGGAATGAATCATCCGCTCCAGGGTCGGCAGAGAGGCGCGGGCAAAGGCTTCCGCCGAAGGGTACTTGCGAAAGAGCTCCGGCGTCACCAGGTTGACCCGCTTGTCGGTGCACTGGGCCGAAAGGATGGTCGCGATCAGCAGTTGCAGCGGGTCAGCGTGCCTCAGGGCGCACTCGGCCTCCGGATAGGCCTTCTTCAGGCCCGCCAGAATGCCCTTGACTTGCCTCTTGCCGACTTGTTCGGTTGCCTCGGGGTCGTTAGTGGTTGACATAGGCACCTATTTAACAGAGTTATCCACGAAGAGGCACGAAGAAAAGAGTTATTCACGACTCTGTTGCTGCTCAAGGGGGCGTGTGCCGGCTCGTCGGGACGCAGCCCGTGCCGATGCGGCAGAGCCGTCACGCTTGGTGGCCATTCGTAGTCCTTCGTGTTCCTTCGTGGACCACTCTTTTTTCTTTTGTTTCACGTTAGCCGCATAATCCACTTACACGGCAAAGCAGGACCTGAAAATAGACGATCTTCTATAATGTATGAATCGGCCCGGTGAGAGGTACGTGTTGAGGCCGGTCGGGATCAAGATGAGCCCTTGAAGGGGGTTGGGCGTAATGTTCGATCAGGAATGGAGACTGATTGCCACCATTGCAATGGTCTTGGTGGCCGTGGCGGCTCAGGTCCTCTTCCGCCGGGTGCGACGCCGCCTGAAGGATGTGATTCGGAGGGAGCACCCCTTCGGCCCGATGCTGCACAGCGGGTTGGACTGGGCCTTTGTCCTGCTCAGCCTGACCGTATGGGTCGCGGTAGCTTCGGCTGTGTTGGCCGCCATTCCTCAGACCCGGTTTCTCACCACCAAGATGTTGGAGCTGCTTTCCCAGGGACTTTCCCTGCTGAACCGGTTTTTCGAAAGCGAAATTGTGCCGGGGAAGACCAACTTCAAGATCAAGAACCTGTTCATGGTGGTGGCGGCTTTCGCGGTGATCGCGCTGCTGGCCCGGGGGGTCCGCCGCCTGCTGCTCAACTACATACTCAACAAGACCCCCATGGACCTGAGCGTCCGCCACGCGATCGCGACCTCCGCCCAGTACCTGATCGTCATCGTGGGGTTCCTGGTCCTGCTCCAGAGCGCCGCCGAGATCGATCTTACCATGTTGGGCTTGGTGGCGGGCGGAGTGGGTGTAGGAGTCGGCTTCGGTCTGCAGAACATTGCCAACAACCTCATCAGCGGGATATTCATTCTCTTCGAACGGCCGATCAAGGTCGGGGATCGCATCGAGGTCGGAGAGGTGCACGGTCACGTGGTGCACATTGCTGCCCGCGCCACCACGGTGCGTACAAACGACAACATCGACTTCATCATTCCTAATTCCAGCTTTACCTCCTTCAACGTGATCAACTGGAGCCACGGGGACCAGAAGGTCCGCTTTCGAATACCCGTTCCGGTGGCTTACGGCTCCGACGTGCGCCAGGTGGAGCGTCTCCTGTTGGAGGTTGCCGAGGAAAATGAAAATGTCCTGAACGAACCCTCACCGCGGGTGGTCTTCTGGGCCTTTGGCGACAGTGCCCTGGAGTTCCAGCTCAGGGTCTGGACGACTCGAATGCTTCATCGCCGCGGCGTCTTCGTCGGCCAGCTCAACCTCGCCATCTACGAAAAGTTCCAGCAGCACGGTATCCACATTCCGTTCCCCCAACGGGACCTGCACTTCAAGACCATGCCTCCGGACTGGAAGTCGTCCTCCCGAGGCTGACCCCTGTCCGCCCCATCTACTGCCTCTGGCGAAGCCGCTGCAGGATGTCTCCCAGCCTGCGGGTCTCCTCCCCGTAGCGAGCCCAATCACCCTGCTTCAAGGCCGATTGAGCCCGGTTGTAGGTCTCAGTCGCGTCCCGGATGAGGGACTGAACCGATTCCTGCTGCCGCGGCCGGCCGTTGGCCTCGGCCACTCGAGTGGCGGCGGGACTGGCGGTGGCTCCGAAGATCCTGGCCAGGGAGAGATCCAGGGTCTCTTCCATGGCGATCTGGTTGCCGTAGGCCACGATCACCCGCTTGAGCTCGGGCAGGCTGCGGTCGGAGGCGGCCGCCAGGTAGAGAGGCTGAATGTAGAGGACCGATTCCTCGACCGGAATCACCAGTAGGCTTCCCCGGATGACCGAGGAGCCTCCCTGTCCCCAAAGGGTGAGCTGTTGCGAGATCTCGGCTTCCTGGTTGATGCGGCCCACGATCTGGGAGGGGCCGTAGACCAGTCGCTGCTTGGGGAACCTGTACACCACCAGTTCCCCGTAGTTGGGAGCGTCGCAGCGGGCGGCCATCCAGGCGATCATGTTTTCCCGGCGCGCCGGCGTGAGGGGAATCATCAGGATGAACTCTTCCCGCGCCGCCTCGCTGTTGAGCTTCATGATGGTGTAGTAGGGCTCCAGGGGGGTGGCGCCCTCCTGCTGGGAGAGGGAGGGGATCCGCCACAGGTCCTCCTTGTTGTAGAAGACCTGTGGGTCGGTCATGTGGTAGGTGGCGTAGATGTTGGCCTGGACGCGGAAGAGGTCCACCGGGTAGCGCAGGTGCTGTCTGAGGTCCTCGGGCATGCCCTCCAAGGGTTGGAAGACGCCGGGATAGATCCTGGAGTAGACCTTGATTAGTAGGTCCTCGGGGTCGTTCACGTAGAGCTTGACGGTGCCGTTGTAGGCGTCGATGGTGATCTTGACCGCGTTGCGGATGTAGTTTCCCAGCCCCCGCACCGGTTGGGAGTAGGGAAACTGCCCGCT
Source organism: Candidatus Versatilivorator vitaminiformans (assembly GCA_027493295.1). Classification (GTDB taxonomy): domain Bacteria; phylum Acidobacteriota; class Terriglobia; order Versatilivoradales; family Versatilivoraceae; genus Versatilivorator; species Versatilivorator vitaminiformans. The sequence goes on from JAPVWS010000066.1 coordinate 5,152, forward strand.
GACCGTATACCCGTCGACGATCCAGAAGAGCTTGCCCTCATCCGAGATCACCATGTAGGGGTCTTTGTCAAAGCGCAGGAAGGGCAGCAGCTTGCGGACGCGAGTGGCCACGGCGCGGTCGAACATCAGTCGGCTTCCGGCGTGGATGTCGCTCGAGAGGATGATCTTGGGTTCCTTGAAATAGAGACCGAAAAGCAGCTTGCGCAGGATCCCGCTCACCGGGATGCCCCCCCCGCCCTTGTAGTCGGTGAAGACGTTCTCCTCGCCCGAGGGATAGTCGAACTCCTTGGCGTGGGTCTTGACAAAGCAATAGGAGTGGGAGAGTTCTCCGTAATAGATTTCCGGCCGGGTGACCTTGATGTCGGTGATGGAAGCCGGGGGAATGTCCTTGATCATGAAGGTGGGCAGACCTTCCTGGGTGAACTGGTTGACCGGCCCCTGGCAGATCCCGTAACCGTGGGTATAGGTCAGGTGCTCGTTGATCCAGATGCGGCTGGGGAGGCTTTCGGAGGAGAGCTCTCGGGGAGACAGGCTCACCTGCCGGTACTCGCCGTCGATCCAGTAGCGGTCGTTGTCCACGTCCACGAAATCGTAGTAGGGGCGAATGATCTGGAGCTGCCCGTAGGTCTGGAGCAGTGGCTGATGGTCCCATAGCCGGATGTTCTGCATGGTCTGCTCGTTCTGCTTCAGAGTATCGGCGGTCAGGTTCTCCAGGGCCGGGAACTCCTCCTCCTTGACCCGGTCGATCCCGTAGGCCATGCGTGTGTGCTTGACCGCATATTTGATATAGGGGCTCTCCTTGCTGATCTCGTTGGGGGCTACCTCGAAGGTCTGAATCAGGTAGGGGTACCCCTGGTTTCCCACGAATCCAACCCCCAGCAGAATCCCGATCCCGGCCAGGGCCAGGGTGAACTTGGCGCGGAAGGCGCTGGACATCACCAGCCCCGCGGCCACCAGGCTGACGAAGATCATCACGGTCAGGACCGGGAGCTGGGCATGGATGTCGGTGAAGCTGGCTCCGTAGACCACGCCCCGGTCGGAATAGAGGAGGTTGTACTTTTCCAGGTGGTAGTGAATGGCGCGCCAGGCCAGGAATGCAGCCACCAGGCCGAGCAGATGGAAACGGGCCGCCGTGATCATGCGGGGGCCGCTCCGGGTGATCTGGACACCTCCCTGAATCAGGTAGACCGCGGCGGCGGCGATGGCCGAAAAGACCAGCAGCGCCCATCCGAACTGATAGATGAACTGGTAGAAGGGCAGGGTGAAGAAGTAGAACCCGATGTCCTTCTCGAAGAGGGGATCGACGCTGCCGTAGCCCACGGCGTTCTGATAGGCGAGATAGACGTCCCACTTGGTGCCCGCCCAGCTCCCCACGATGTAGGCGATGAAAATGGTGCCGCCCAGCAGGAACTTGCGGAACACCTGGTCCACACCCTCGGGGATTTCAATCAGGTTGTCGGGTGAGAAGGAAGGTTGATCGCCGGCCAGCCGGCGCGCTACCTTGGCGTTGGCGTGGACCACCATGAAGAAAAACAGTCCGAACAGCCCCGTCAGGCTCCATTGGGTGACCAACGGCTTGGTGAAGAGTACGGGAAAGCCGGTCTCCTCGAACCAGAGCCAGTCCATCCACAGGCCGATGATTCCGTTGAACAGCCCCAGGCCGAACAGAATCGCCAAAATAACGAGCAATCCCCAGTTTCTTCTCATCAATGATCTCCTTGGGATCCAATCAGGTTCATTCCCGGAAAGCGTCGTGGCTGCCGAGTTGCCGGCGCATTAATTTTCATAAAACTGGACGATGTCTTCATCCGGGTGGTCCAGCGACAGCATGAGAAACAGATAGTCCTTGAGGTGCCGGGTCAACAGGAAATTCTGCTTGACGTGCTGGTGCCCGTTCTCTCCCATGGTCCGGCGCAGTCCGGGGTTGGCCAGCAGTTGCATGGTTCGCCTTGCCGCCCCTTCAGGCGAGTGTACCAGGAAACCGGTCACTCCGTTCAGAATCTGCAGCTTGATGCCACCGACTCTTCCTCCCACTACCGGCTTTTTCTTCCAGAGGGCTTCGCTCACCGTCAGCCCGAAGCCCTCCTTGATCGATTTCTGCATCACCACGGTGGAAGTTTCTCTTGACCAGGCGGTAGGCGGCAATGACCCCCAGCGGGTCTTTCAGCCGGTCGAAGCGAGAGATCTGAGTCAGGATCGGACGGGTGCTGTCCAACTCGTACTTGTCCAGCACCCCTTGTATGGTGCTCTGGCTCAGGGGCTTGTTCTTGTCGCTCAGCGGGTCGATCGAGGGCGGGACCATGTATTGTGGAACTCCCAGGTCCCGCGCAAATTCGGGCATCGAGAAGACCGAGGCGTCGTACTGATCGACCAGCGGGCGGAGGAAGTCCCATACCTTGGGATTGGGGGATGAGACATCGATGTGGCAACGCCAGATCCAGCGGCGCCCGATTTCCTTTTTCTTGAGGATCAGGCCTGCCGGCTGAGGGTCGTGGACCACGATAACGTCGCCGTTCAGATCGAGGCTCTTGAGGTTGGCTTCGGTGTTGGCCTGGAAGTGGTCCAGCATTTCCCGGGTGATTTCTTCCGGGTGTCCGTGCAGTGCGTTGTGGAAGGCCTTGGTGATGTTGAAGAAAGCCTGGTCTCCCTTGATGACGTCCCAGGTCGCCTCGATTCCCAGTTCGCCTAGCAGCGGGACCAGCCGGGTGAGGATCTCGGCCACGCCGCCGCCGACCGCGGTGGAGTTGATGTTCTGCAGCCGCTTGTTCCGGACCCTCTCGGCGAAGACGGAGAGCTCGGCGATTTCTTCCCGGCCGATGATCTGTTCGTAGTCCTGCAGCCGGATGGCCATGTCAGTCTCCCAGGTGGCTACTTCCCAGTTGGATGATTCGGTGGCGCAACTCATCCAGGGTCATGGCATAGGGGTTGAGCCTGTCGATCTGGTCCGCCAGGGCCTTCTGTCCAATGCCGCTCAGCCAAAACGAGAAATCGTTGGTCATCCGCTCCAGTCGGAGCCGGGCCTCGAAGAAATGAAAGTAGAGGGAGGTGTTGGAGACCGAGGGAAGCCGGTTCAGGAAATCGGGCAGATCCCGAGCCACGATCCCTGTCGGCACCACGAAGCTCTTGGCCTTGCAGAAGTGAAACTCGTCCCCGGGAGGACACTCGCGGGCACGGCCTCCCGTGCTTTCCAGAAAGGCGGTGATCTCCGCCACCATGCTCTCCCGAATCTGCCGGATGGAAGAGAAGCTGAGCAGGTCGATGGCAGCCAGCTTTTCCGCCAGGGGCTCCTCCTGGAGCGCTTCCGAGATCCAGAGGGCGAAGTCGTTGTAGAACTCGTGCCTGGCGAACTGCCGAGAGAGGAAATACTCCTCATGGGAGTGGTAGAAGATGGAGGATCCCGAGATCCGCTTGAGAATGGCCAGCAGTTCCGGCAGGTTGCGAGCCGTTTGGCCGGTTAGAACCACCAGCCGGCGTTCCGTATTGAACACGAAGGGCTCGCTGTGGGGCATGGCCGGGGGGTGCGGGTAACCAACCGAGCGTCGAAAGCAGTGCTGGAACCCTTATCTGGACCGGAGCGGCGAGATGGAGAGGGCCGCCAAGGGAAGGCCAAGAATAGGCAATGGATGGGCCGATGTCAAGAAAGCCCGGCTCGTGATAGGAACGACTAATGCCCGCTGTAACTCAGGTCCAATGCCATCGGCAGACTGGGAACCATGAGATCTGGCGGAAGCCCTCAGGACCTCGAACGCCGCCGCCAAGGTGCCGAAGACATTCACTCACGGGGCGCCGCGTTTGCCCGCCACCGGCTCGACGGCGGGCTGAATCTCCTATCTGGCGATCTCGCCGGTTCCGTCCCCCCCACCGGTTCGACTGCGGGCGGAGCCCTTGTCTCACCGACTCCCCCTCCAGGGGGGAGTGATTGAGGCCAGCACAA
>JAPVWS010000067.1 GCA_027493295.1 Candidatus Versatilivorator vitaminiformans
CCCAACCCCTCCACTTTTTTGAGCTTGAAGTAGACGGCTCCAACCAGCCACAGAAATCCGCCGCAGACCAATGCTCCCAACAGAGAACTCGCCAGCCAGCCCCAGCGACCACCGGAATCCGGCAGTCCCGCCAACTGGACGAGAGCGGTTCCGGCGTCGTCCTCGATCCCGACCAGCACGCTCAGGACGATCCCGAGCGCAATCCCGGGCAGAGTGATGACGTCCGGCAGAAGGCGATGGTTCAGGTCTATGAAAACCAGCACGATCAATGCCGAAAAAAAGACGAGCAGCACCGCCGTCTTCCACTGGAGCCCGTAACTGACGTAGGTGCCCCAGTAGATGGCTGTGGTCAGCGCCTCGACCACCGGATACTGCCAGGAAATGGTTGCTTTGCAGAACCGACATTTCCCGCGCAGCAAGAGAAAACTGATCAGAGGGATGTTGTCGTAAGGCTTCAGGGCTTGGCCGCAGTGCGTACAGGAAGACCTGGGTGAAACGACGGATTGCCGGCGGGGTATTCTGACAATACATACGTTCAGAAAGCTGCCGATCTTCAGGCCCAGGGATATTAAAACCCATTCCATTAATGACATAGGAGGTTAAACGGGAATCAACAGTTGAGTATATCCGAGTAGATCCTGCGGGTGTCGTCCACCATGCGCTCCACCGAGAAAGTCGACCGGACCCTGGCGGCCGCCTGCTCCGCCTGCCGGCGGGCCAGGTCGGGATTGCTTCTGGCACGCAAGACCGACTGCACCAGGGCCTCGGCGCTCCCCGGCGAGAACAGGAATCCGGTCTCTCCATCGATCACCGCTTCGGGAATCCCGCCCGTGCGGCTGGCGCAAACGGGAACCCGGCGGGACATGGCCTGAAGAAGGACCGACCCCAGACCCTCGGTCAGAGATGGATGCACCAACAGATCGAATCCCGGCAGGACTTCATCCAGGTCGGAGACGAAACCCGGCAGCACGGCACGGCCGTGGAGGCCCAGTTGCCGGATCAACAGTTCCAGCTCCCCTCGAAGCGGTCCCTCTCCTACAACGGCCAGCCGGGAGTCGGGATGGATCGCCAGAATCTCGGAAAACCCTCGGATCAGAACCGCATGACCCTTCTCCCGGGAAAAGTGACCGACGCAACCGATAAGAAACTCGCCGTCGGCCACGCCCAGGCGGCGGCGCGCGCTGGACCGTTGCTCCGGCAGCGGCGCCGCCTCGGTATCGACGCCATCGTAGATAACTGCTACCTGGCCCGCTTCTAGACCCTCCTTAATAAGCAGATCCCGAACATAGCGGGAAACGGCGATCACCCGGCTGGTCTGCCGGACATATTTGAACTTCCACCAGGGGTTGCCGCGGATGCTGAAGGCGACTCTGCGGGCAGCCACGACGCCGCCGCCCCAACCGAGGGCCTTCAGCCAAACGGCCAGACCCAGGGTCCGTGAATCGTGAGCGTGAATGAGATCGGGCCGGAAACGTCCAACCAACCCGGCCATGCCCGCCAGCGAAATGAAGTCCCACTCCGAAGACAGGGAAAGCCCACGAACCGGCACCTCCTGTTCGGCGGCACGGGTTGACAGAGGACTCCCCTTGCGCACGGCCAGAAACTGCTGAATCCCCCGTCTTTTCAGCCCTCCGATCAGAAAGTGCAATTGCTGCTGGCCACCCCGCCAGGCCGATCCGGAATCCAGGTGAAGGATCCTCATGGTGAATGAACCGGTCCCCTCATTCGCCCCGAAGCCCGGGAGCTGCAATCCACGCCTGTCCAGCCCCGACTGCTTTCACGGGTGGCCGCCCCGGTTGCCCGCGGGTTCCTTTGCGGCCACCTGGCCGGACGGTGGGGACCGCTGCAGATCCCAGAGTTTGGAATACTTGAGGAAATTGTAGTAGGCGGCGAAGGCTGAAATCAAAAAGCCCTGCATTCCGTCCAAAAAGCCGGCCTTGAAGCAATAGCTGCTCAAAAAAGCCACAACCGGCGAACCCAGGATCTTGAGGGGACCGCTCCTGATTCCCCTGGCATGCAAATCCCGAGCCGCCAGGCTGGTGTATTTCCCAACCCGACGGGCATGGTCCGATACCGAGTCGCAGGTGTAGTGGAGAAGATCGCCCTCCAGGCGGCCAACCGGCCCGTCGCAGGCAAGATGCTCATGGACGAAGTCGCCGACCCACTGCCCGTGCCGGCGTCGATACAAGCGCGGCTTGCGGTCGGGATACCAGCCGCAATGGCGAATCCAGCGGCCAAGATAGAAGGCTCGCCGTGGAAACTCATAGGCGTTGGCCGGCATCGGATGGGCTTTCACGTCCAGCAACTGCCGCCTCAGAGTTGGGCTGAGACACTCGTCGGCGTCCAGGCTGAGGATCCATTGGTGGGAAGCCTGTGCGGCCGCAAAGTTCTTCTGGTCGGAGTAGTTTGTCCAGGTGCGCTTGTAGACGCGGGCGCCCCATCGAGCTGCAACCGCGCAGGTCTGGTCCTGGCTGCCGGCATCCACCACGATCACTTCGTCGGCGATGCCGCGAACCGACTCCAGGCAGCGGCCGAGGTGCTTCTCCTCGTTGAGGGTGATGACTGTGACCGAGATCCGCACGACAGTGGCTAGTGATTAGTGATCAGTGATTAGTGGCCAGCTCTTGGTGGAGAGTGGAGAGTGGTTAGACGAAAGTTGCGGGAGCAGGCAAGTACCTGATGACCAGTTTGGACCCTTTGAACAACTACGCTGCGACCGACAAGATGCTTTGCGTGTCGATCATAAAACTATCCACTAATCACTAGCCACTATCCACTGTCTTTTTACCACTATCCACTGCCTTTTCCGGCAATCGCGTCTCCAATCTTGATGTTCTGCAGTTCAAGCGTCTTGCCCATGGCCCTGTCCAGATCCCGCTTGGCCTTGGTGAAGCTCACCTGGGCGTTGACTTCGTTGGTCTGGGCTTCGGCCAGGCGAACCTGCTCCTCCAACACGAATCGGATTTGAGAAGTGCCGAGCTGGAATTTCTTCTGCTCTGCCTCGAGGTTACGCTCCGCCAACTCCCGAGCCTTTTGGGTGGCTTCGATTCGCGCACGGTTCATTTCCAGCTGGGTGTGGGCATTTCGCACCTCCAGGGCAATCTGCTGCTCCAGGGCGCGAAGCCGCTTTTCCGATTGCCGCCGGGCCACGCTGGCTCGTGCATAGTCCGCACGCCGAGAGCGATTGCTCAGAGGAATCTCAACCGAGATCGAAGCCCCATAGGTGGGAAAATCGGAGCCAAGCAGCCGGTTGAAGGCATCGCCCAGGCCGGTGCTGCCGGCAACCACCGGCGTTCCGCCAAAAAACGGCAACCCGCCGAACCCGCCCCCTTCGAACACTCTGCTGACTCCTTCCAGAGCCGCCGTCCCATAGCTGACATTGAAGCGAACATCGGGAAGGAGCTGGTTTCGAAAATACTTGAGGTCTATGCCCGAATTATCAATCCGCTTGCGCTGCTGCTTGATCTCCGGCCGCTGTTCAATGGCATAACTCACCGCCTGCACCAGGTCGAAGTCCCTGTAATCGTCCATGGTCGCCAGGGAATCCAGAGGCACGATCCTCACTGCCACCCTGCCAGGATCGCCCAGGGAGGAGATCAGCTTTTTCATCTGATCTTCCATTTGCGCCAGCGAATACTCGGCCCGGATCAACAACTCCCTGCGGTTGGCGATCTCGGCTTCCGACTGAACCACGTCGATGGGAGCCAGGGTGCCAATCTCGGCCATCCGCTTGTTATCTTCGTTGGTTTTGACGGCCAGGTCCAGGGACTTTCTCCTGACCTCCACGTCCTTGCCGGCAAAGACCAGGTCCCAGTACAGATTCTGGACTTGATTGACCAGTTGCACGACTTGCTGCTCGAAGAGATGTTGACTGATGTCCTTGTTGTTGCGGGCGATTCTGATCAGGCGAGTGTTGGGGAGGAGACCGAAATTCCGGAGGAGCGGCTGGCTGATGGATGCGGTCAGCGAGGCTCGCCAGTAGGGATTGAGAAAGTTCCGCAGGTTGTTGTCGGAGACGCGGTTGCTGGTGTAGTCCACTCCGAAGAGCGTCCCGGTTTCGAAGAGCTTGCTCTGCATCAGGCCGCTCAAGAAGTCCGAGGCTTCCCCTTGGCGTTCCGGGATGGGGGGGCGAACGATATTGTCCTTGAACCAGTCGGGAAGAGGAAACACCGCCTGGCCCCGCATCGCCGTTGGCGCTGACAGAATGCCCAACCCGAGCAACAAGGGCATCAGTCCCCTGGAAAAGGTGTGAATGAAGTGTTGAGTTCGACGCATTGACGGCTCCTTCTTTGAGTGGTCACCCCTACGTATCAACGATATGCGGCACGGTAATGAAAAACGTGTTCCCTACCGCGTTGGTTTCAACAATTCCAAACCCGGAGGCCCCTCTCGCAACCGGTCTGATGCCCCGTGGCCGGCTACCCCGCTGCCGGCCTCAATTGATTTCGCAAATAGCCGATGCTACCATCCCTGCTTTCAGAGTCGGCAATCCCGTCAATGCCCCCTTCAGACCAGATCCGGAAGATTTTCACCGATACCGGAGCCCTCATGGAGGGACACTTCCTGCTCAGCTCCGGTCTTCACAGCCCTCAATACCTCCAGTGTGCCAAGGTCCTGCAGTGGCCGAGGTACGCGGAGTGGTGCGCAACCCGATTGACTTCCCTGATGGGCTCGGAAAAGCCCGACCTGGTCGTTTCCCCGGCCATGGGAGCCATTCTCATCGGACACGAACTCGGCCGCAGCCTCGGTTGCCGGGCGGTTTTCGCTGAACGCGTGGGCGATGTCCTGAGACTTCGTCGAGGCTTCCGGATCCGTGAGGGCGAGAAAGCTCTCATTGCAGACGACGTTGTTACTACCGGAGGATCGACCCGAGAGACGATGGCGCTGGTGGAAGATCACGGCGCCACGCCGGTAGCGGTAGCCTCCATCATCGATCGAAGTGGTGGAAAGGCGCTGACGGATCTGATCCACCACTGCCTTTGGAGCCTGAATATTCCAACCTTCCTGCCCGAGGAGTGTCCGCTTTGCAAATCCGGATCCAAACCCCATAAACCGGGCAGCCGTGCCTGACCCGAGGGTCAGCTCAGGTCGCTCGGTGCAAAGTGCAGATCCAGATGCCACCCGGCCCCGTTTCCAATCCAGACCGCCCCGTCTCGCCGCAAGGCCCGGTGTCGCCGTCGCAAAACCTCCGGATGGAGCTCCAGTACGATGGAACAGGCTATCACGGATGGCAGATCCAGCCCCGACTCCGAACCATCCAGGGTGAGTTGACCCACACGCTTGAGAGCATCGTGCGGGAGCCGGTCCATGTTTGCGGCTCGGGAAGAACCGACGCCGGAGCTCATGCGCTGGCCCAGGTTTGTCATTTCCATACGACCTCGCGCCTGGAACCGTCCAGCCTCTGGAAGGCTTTGAACTCCCGTCTGCCGGCAACCATCCGGGTTACCGGCATCGAGAAGGTGGCTGACGACTTCCATGCCCGGCACCATGCCCGAACCAAGCACTATCGCTATCGAATCCTGAACACCTCCTGGTGCCCTCCCTTCGAATACCCCTATGTCCATCACTTCCACCGCAGGCTCGACTATGAGAAATTGAATCAGGCCGCCGAGTTGGTGGTGGGGAAACGGGACTTCAGCGCCTTTTGCGACGCCGACAGCCAGGCGAAGTCCAAGATTCGGCGAATCACCTCCTCCCTTTTTGTGTTTGACACCCGGCGAAAACTTCTGGAATATAACGTTTGTGCCGACGGGTTTCTGCACCACATGGTCAGGAATCTGGTCGGCACCTTTTTGGAAGTGGGCAGGGGCAAGCTCCCGGTGGAAGCCATCCCTGCCATTCTGGAATCGAAAGACCGTTCCAGAG
>JAPVWS010000068.1 GCA_027493295.1 Candidatus Versatilivorator vitaminiformans
AGTCGCAGAAGCCGAGCCGCAGGCGAAGGCTGATGCGGAGGGGGGCATACGCGACGCCGCAAAGCAGCGCCGGATGGCGAAGGCTGATGCGGTGGGGGGCAAGGCTCGGCTCCGAACCCCACGACGGGCCGCTGATACAGGATGAAGCGGCGGTTGTATCTTGTAAGCCGCAGTCGGCCCGCGGCGGTTGATTCGACGGAGCGAAAAGAATTATGCTGGCAAAGCGCATTATTCCCTGCCTGGACGTGGACCGGGGGCGCGTGGTCAAAGGGGTCCATTTCGTGGACCTGGTGGATGCCGGCGACCCGGTCGAGTGCGGCAAGCGGTACGACCGGCAGGGTGCCGACGAACTGGTCTTTCTGGATATTACAGCCTCTTCCGATGACCGCCACATCATGGTCGAGGTGGTTCAGCGGGTTGCCGAGTCCGTTTTCATCCCATTTACGGTCGGGGGAGGGATTCGCGACACCGGAGGCGTGCAGGAAATATTGCGGGCCGGCGCCGACAAGGTGTCCCTGAACACGGCAGCCGTGAAGAATCCCCAACTGGTCCGGGCGGGAGCGGAGAAATTCGGCAGTCAATGCATGGTGGTTGCCATTGACGCCAAGCGGACCGTCGCCGGCCGCAATCCCGCATGGGAGGTCTATATCCATGGCGGCCGGACGCCCACCGGCCTGGATGCGCTGGACTGGGCCGAGCAGGCGGAATCCTTGGGGGCCGGCGAAATCCTGCTGACCAGCATGGACCGGGATGGCACCCAGGTGGGCTATGACCTGGAGTTGCTGCAAGCCGTGACCTCTCGGGTAGGGATTCCCGTGATCGCTTCGGGAGGGGTGGGGACTCTGGAACACCTCTTCCAGGGCCTGACCCAGGGCGGCGCCCACGCCGCCCTGGCGGCTTCCATCTTTCACTTCGGCACCCACACCCTCCAGCAGGCCAAGGATTATCTCAGGGAGCGTGGAGTGGTGGTTCGATGAGCTTTCGGGAAGAAGTCATGTCAACCAGCCAAGCCGAGGAGATTCTCTCCCGGATGAAATTCGATGCCGACGGCCTGATCCCGGCCATCGTGCAGGATGCCTCCACCCGGCAGATCCTGACGGTGGCCTACATGAATCGCGAAACGGCCAAGCTGTCGCTGACCCGAGGCGAGACCTACTTCTGGAGTCGCAGCCGCCAGGAGATCTGGCACAAGGGCGAGACCTCCGGAAACACCCAGAAGATCGCCGAGATGCATCTGGACTGCGATGGGGATGCGCTGGTGGTGTTGGTTCACCCCAGGGGCCCGGCCTGCCACACCGGGGCGGAGACCTGCTTTCACCACCAGCTCTTTTCCGAGGTCCCGGGTGGTGAAACGCCGCTTGGCCGGTTCCCGGAAACGGTGGACCGGCTGATAAAGACGATCAAGGACCGCCGCAAGCACCGTCCCGAAGGGTCCTACACCAGCTATCTCTTTACCCAGGGTCGGGACAAGATTCTCAAGAAGATCGGCGAGGAGTCGGCCGAGACCATCATCGCAGCCAAGAACCGGTCCAGGAAGGAGTTGACCGCGGAGAGCGCCGACCTTTTCTATCATCTGCTGGTGCTGCTGGCCAACGAGGAGGTCGAGTTCGAAGAGGTGCTGGGCGAACTCGACAGAAGATCCGGAGAAGGGCCGGCCGCTCCGCCCGAGCGCAAATGACGGTCGCATCCCAGCCACGCAGCCAAAAGAGGCACACCCATCGGAGGGGGGAGCGAGATGCATCGGTTCCTCCTGGGCTGCCCTCGGGGAAGCGCCCCTCCCGGTCTCCTTCATCCATGATTGAACCCGGCTACAACCAGTTCACCGCTTATTGCAGGCAGGGCAACGTCGTCCCGGTCTACAAGGCGGTCACCGCGGACGTGCTGACGCCCGTATTGGCGTTTCTCAAGATTCAGGATGCCACCACCAGTGCCTTTCTGCTGGAGAGCGTCGAGGGCGGCGAGAAGATCGCGCGTTACTCCTTTCTGGGGTGCAACCCCTATCTCGCCTTCTCTTCCAGGGGAGAGACGGTAGAGATCAAGCGGGGCGGCGAGGTGGAGCAACGGGAAGGGCGCCTGCTGGAGGTCATGCGGAACACCACGGACCGCTACCGCACCGTCAAGGTTCCGGGGTTGCCGCCCTTCACCGGAGGAGCGGTGGGGTACTTTGCCTATGACACGGTTCGCTGGATCGAAAACATTCCGCATTCCGGTCGGGACGAGCTGAATCTGGACGAATCGGTCCTGATGTTCTTCTCCAACATCCTGGCTTTCGATCATGTTCGCCAGCAGATCCTGATTATTGCCAACGTCTTCACCGAGGATGGACCCGCGCCGCTGGAAGTCAAGTACGAGAAGGCCGTCTCGGAAATCGAAGCCCTGGAAGACCGGCTGAATCGGCCGATTCCCGCGCCTGCGGCTCCGTCCTCCGACCAGGGCTCCCTCCAGGTGCGGTCGAATTTCACCAAGGAAGGGTTTCTCAAGGCCGTTGAGCGGGCCAAGGAGTACATCAAGGCAGGCGACATATTCCAGGTAGTCCTCTCGCAACGGCTTACCGTAGAGGTGGACGTCGATCCCTTCACCATCTATCGGGCGCTCCGAATGGTGAATCCGTCGCCCTACATGTTCTACCTGCGCCTCAACGGTTTCTCGGTCATAGGCTCCTCTCCCGAACGGCTGGTCAAAATCACGGAGGGAGAGGCCTATTACCGTCCCATCGCCGGGACACGCCCGCGGGGCCGCCATGACGACGAGGATGCACTCCTGGCGGAAGAACTCAAGGACGACGCCAAGGAGCGAGCCGAGCACATCATGCTGGTAGACTTGGGTCGGAACGATCTGGGCAAGGTTTGCGAGTACGGCAGCGTGGAGCTGGTGGATCTGATGTTCGTGGAGCGCTATTCCCACGTCATGCACCTGGTGTCCACCCTGCGCGGTCGACTTCGTCACGGCCTGGACCGCTTCGATGCATTGATGGCCTGTTTTCCGGCCGGCACCGTGACCGGCGCTCCCAAAGTGCGGGCCATGGAGATCATCGACGAGCTGGAGCCCAGCCTGCGGAGTGTCTACGCCGGGGCCATCCTTTATCTGGACTTCTCCGGCAATCTGGATTCCTGCATCTCCATTCGGACCCTGGTGGTGAAGGAGGGCAAGGCTTATGTCCAGGCGGGGGCCGGAATCGTGGCCGATTCGGTTCCGGAGAGGGAGTTCCAGGAAACCCTCAACAAGGCCCGGGCCCTCCTCAAGGCTCTCGAGTTGGCGGGGAAAGGACTGTAGGGGCAACCCTTGTGGTTGCCCTCCCATGGGGCCGCCCGGTTTTCCGGGAAAGAGATCGGTCAACCAGGAGAAGTCGGACAAGGCCATGATTCTGGTCATCGACAACTACGACTCCTTTACCTACAACCTGGTGCAGTACCTGGGGGAATTGGGGGCCGAGATCGTGGTTTACCGAAACGATCACATCGATGTTTCGGGGGTGGAGTCCAGCAAGCCCCGGAAGATCGTCATTTCGCCCGGACCCGGCGTTCCCGACAATGCCGGCGTGACGCTGGAGCTCATCGACCGCTTTGCCGGCAGGGTTCCGATACTGGGTGTCTGTCTCGGGCATCAGGCCATCGGCCAGGTGTTTGGGGGGAACGTCGTTCCGGCCCCCTACCTGATGCACGGCAAGATCAGCCAGATCCACCATGATCGCAAGACCATCTTCCAAGGTCTTCCCGATGGCTTTCCGGCCACCCGTTACCACTCCCTCATGGTCGAGGAGGAGAGTCTGCCCCCATGCCTGGAAATCTCGGCGACCTCCGGCGACGGCCTGATCATGGGGCTTCGCCACCGCGAGTTTCCGGTCGAGGGGGTTCAGTTCCATCCGGAATCGGTGTTGACCACCTACGGCAAGCAATTGCTCGAGAACTTTTTGAGGCTTTGAGAAATCATGACTGCAACGGCGCTTTACCAGGAGGCAATCCGAAAATTCCAGGGCGGAAATTCTCTGGGTGAAAATGAATCCGAGCAGTTGATCGCCGCCATTCTGGACCGGCAGCTCAGTGAGGTGCAGGTGGCGGCCCTTCTGGCCGGATTGGCGGTGAAGGGAGAGGTCGCCTCGGAAATCGCCGGATTCGCCCGAGGCATGCGGCGAGTGGCCGTGGCCCTTGACCACCGGCAGCAGGACCTGGTGGACACCGCCGGGACCGGTGGGGACGGAGCCGGCACTTTCAATATTTCCACCGCGGCCGCATTCGTCATTGCCGGGGCGGGCGTGCCGGTTGCCAAGCACGGGAACCGGGCAATTTCCGGCAAATGCGGCAGCGCGGACGTGCTGGCCCAGTTGGGTGTCAGGATCGATGCTCCCCAGGAGGTCCTGAAGCACAGCCTGGAGACCTGCGGCATCACCTTTCTGTTTGCTCCGGTCTTTCATCAGGCCATGAAGGTGGTGGCGCCGCTGCGGCGCAATCTGGCCATGCGGACCATCTTCAACCTGTTGGGTCCCCTGCTCAATCCGGCCGGAGCCCGGCGGCAGATCATCGGGGTGTTTGCCCCCCATCTCACCGAGGTGTTCGCTCAGGTGTTGAAGTCTCTCGGGTGCGAGCACGCCCTCATATTCTCGGCTGAGGACGGTCTGGACGAGATCTCGATAGCGGGACCGACCCGGGTCACCGAGCTCAAGGATGGCGCCATTCGGACCGACAGGCTGGACCCTGGGGACCTGGGGTTCCAGATCCGGTCTCTGGACCAGGTTCAGGGCGGGGACACCGCGGAGAACGCCCGGATCCTGCGGGGGGTTCTGGAGGGAGAATGCAGCGAGGGTCAACGGGATATCGTGCTCCTGAACGCTGCGGCCGGCGTTTACGTGTCGGGGCGCGCGGATTCGCTTTACGCTGCTGTGGAAGTGACCCGGCAGTCCCTGGATCATGGGTGGGCGCTGGCCAGGCTGGAAGGGTTGGTGGAGTGTTCCAACCGGCAGATTCAGGTCCCGGATTGAGCCGGTGACAGACAAGGCGGCGCCGGCACGTCGGGCGGTTGTTGGCTACAAGCCTGCAGAAACCCGGGGAGCAATGACCCGGAGGACAGCGATTCACTTGAGAGGAAACCGATGCCGGAAAACGTCTTGACTGAAATCGTCAAGGCTCGCCAACGACAGGTCCAGCAGCTCAAGAGAAACCGGCCCCTGTCCGAGCAGCAGGCCCTGGCCAGACGGCAGGAGCCGGGGATGGGTCCTCGTTCCCTTTATCATGCATTGAGCCGCACCGGGCCGGTCAGTTGCATTGCCGAAATGAAGAAGGCCTCTCCTTCCAGGGGGCTTTTGAGAGATCCCTTCGAGCCGATCGAAATCGCCGTGGACTATGAATCCCATGGAGCTGCAGCCATCTCCGTTCTGACGGAAGAAAACTATTTTCTGGGTTCCATGAAGCACCTGGAGTCGGTTCGGCGCAGCATCTCCCGACCCGTGCTGCGAAAGGACTTCATACTGGACCCCTATCAGATCTATGAGTCGTCTGCCGGTTGCGCCGATGCCGTACTGCTGATTGCAGCCATCATGACGCCGCGGCGGCTGTTGAAGTTGAGCCGGTTGGCGGAGCGCCTGGGGCTTGAAGTCCTGGTGGAGGTGCATGATCGGCGTGAGCTCACCGTTGCCCTGGACGTGGGAGCCAGGTTGATCGGCGTCAACAATCGTGACCTGACGACCTTTGAGGTCAATCTGAGCACCTCGCTCGAACTTGCCCCTCATATTCCGGAATCGGTTATTTCGGTGAGCGAGAGCGGGATCAAGGCCCCGGGGGACATTCGACAGTTGCGGGAGGCCGGCTACGACGCCTTTCTGATTGGCGAATTGTTGATGAAGTCGGCCCAACCGGGCAAGGCCTTGCGGGAGTTGATGATCCACAGCGTCAATTAGGCAATGGAGGTCAGCCGGACCCCTGCGACACACGACGGAACGGATCAAGCAGCGCGAGACGGGAGTGCAAGGCGAGTGATTAGTGGAGAGTGAAGAGTGAAGAGTGATTGAATCGATACGTTAAGCATCGTGTCAACGTCGGCGCGGTCGTTCAACAAGTGCAGCCAGGGAATAAGGTGCTTGCCTGCTCCAAGGAGCCTTCGCTGACGACTCTCCACTCTCCACTATTTCCCTAGTCGCACAACCTCCCGATACAACGGGATGGCAATTAAGGGGCAGAACGGGATCGGTTCATACAAGCCATGCAGGTCAGGACAAAAATTTGCGGCATCACCAATCTGGAGGATGCCCGGGCGGCCGTCGAGCTCGGAGCGGACGCTCTGGGTTTCAACTTCTATCGCAAGAGCCCGCGATACATCGAACCCGAGCGGGCCAGGGTGCTGATTGAAGGGCTGCCGCCGCTGGTTGCGACCGTGGGCGTCTTTGTGGACGAACTTCGCCCCGAGCAGGTGGTGAAAATTGCCCGCGCCACCGGCCTGGGAACGGTGCAGTTGCATGGCTCGGAAAGCCCGGACTACACCCGGCAGATCAGGCCGCTGCCGGTGTTCAAGGCCTTCGGCGTGGGGCCGAGGCTTGAACTGGACCGTATCTCGGCCTTTCCCGTGCAGGCCTTTTTGCTGGATACTGCCGGTGGCGCCCTGCCTGGCGGCACCGGGAAGGCCTTTGACTGGGACCTGGCCCTGGCGGCCAAGCGGCTGGGGCGCGTCATTCTGGCGGGAGGACTGAATCCCGACAACGTGTATGAAGCTATTTGCCGGGTGCGGCCCTACGGCATCGACGTCTGCTCGGGCATCGAGCGGGAGCCGGGTCGCAAGGATCACCGGAAGATGACAGTCCTCTTCGATGAGATCCATCGAGCCCGGAGGGAGCTGAGACAAGTGCAATGAGCGAAACGACCGGCAGACAGAACACGGGGCAAATTCCGGACAGCCGAGGGCACTTTGGTCCCTACGGGGGCAAGTTTGTGCCCGAGACCCTGATGCATCCGCTGGAGGAGTTGGAGGCGGCCTACCTGGAAGCCCGGCGGGACCCCGGCTTTCAATCGGACCTTGATGGGCTGTTGCGGGACTACAGCGGACGCCCAACCCCACTGACGCTGGCCGGTCGCCTCTCCCGGCACCTTGGCGGGGCCAGGGTGTACCTCAAGCGGGAGGATCTGAACCATACCGGGGCCCACAAGATCAACAATTGTCTGGGTCAGGGGCTATTGGCGAAACGGATGGGCAAGAAGCGGGTCATCGCCGAAACCGGGGCCGGACAGCACGGCGTCGCCACCGCCACCGTGTGCGCTCTGCTCGATCTGGAGTGCGAGGTCTACATGGGCGAGGAAGACATGCGGCGGCAGGCGTTGAACGTCTTCCGCATGCGCCTGCTGGGAGCCAAGGTCCACGGGGTCTCCAGCGGCAGTCAGACCTTGAAGGACGCCATCAACGAGGCTATTCGGGACTGGGTCACCAACG
>JAPVWS010000069.1 GCA_027493295.1 Candidatus Versatilivorator vitaminiformans
GCGCACCCCACCTCGACTCCCGCCACACGGTGGTGCTGATGCCGGGCACCCTGGGCGCGCTGGAATGGTCGCAGATCCTTCGCCGGCGGGGAGGAGCCCGGGTCACCCTGGCCGAGGTGGATACCGCGCCCTATGTCTGCCGCAAGAAGGCTCCCGACACGGCCACCATTTGGGGTACGGTAAGCGGTCTGGGAGTGGGCGTGCTGCCGGCGTCGGAAACTTCCAGGGTCCGGGAGGCGCTGGAGCCGCTCTTCCCCGGCATGCAGACCTATCCCGACGTGATGGCCTGCGGTCTGGCCGCCATGAATCCCGTGGTCCATCCCGCCGGAGTCCTCCTCAATGCCGGCAGAGTGGAGTACTCCAAGGGGGATTTCTACTTTTATGAAGAGGGCGTCACGCCCTCGGTGGTCAAGGTCATTCAGCAGGTGGACGAGGAGCGCCGCGCCGTGGCCGGGGCCTTGGGCTATGAACTCTGTCCGGTGGCGGAGGCCTTCCACCAGGCCGGCTTCGGACCCCGGGGCGACCTGTGGTCCGCCATCAACGGAAGCTGGATGCTGACCCGCCTGAAGGCCCCCGGTACCCTGGAGAGCCGCTGGCTGACCGAAGACATCCCCTACGGCCTGGGCGCCTGGGCCTCGGTGGGAAGCCAATTCGGGGTGCCGACGCCCACCATGCGCAGCCTGGTCGACATCGGCTCCATCGTCATGGGTTTCGACGCCTGGAAAGAGGGCCGCGGGGTCGACCGGCTGGGGATCTCGGGTATGAGCAAGGAGGGGTTGCAGGCGTTTCTAAAAACTGGCGCGGTCGATGGGTGACCCAACGGCCTTTCTCCGTCAACTCGTTCTATGTTTTGGACCTTGTAGTAGTGCCGAGAGAAATTTCCGACACAAGTGAGGCATGCTTTCGGCATTCTGTATTGAAATACTCGGCTCATGCTTGACACCATTATGGATGTCGCGAATCTTTCGTAACTCCCCAACGTTATTGTCGTCCAGGATTGGAGGCTGATTCTCTTGAACCCAATCCTTGAATTTCCTCAATGTATTTCGTTCGGAGTTTCCGCAATTCTTGAGGACGTGGTACATCTGGCCAAGGGTCATTGGCCTTTGACTGACCAGAAATTGACAGAATGGCCGATCTTTACCCCAAGAATCCTTATTTCCAACCAGTGAATGCACACCAGAGGACCGGGAGACGTAATCTCGAAATTTGCCGAATACCCTTGACTTGAGCTCGAGTTCGACTGCCGTGCCAAAGTGGAACGCCACCGCGTTTGCATGCGATTGGCGCATCGTTACATCAACTTGGGGAACCAAGAACAGGTAGCTACCGTACATCCACGTTCGCTGGGCATCAGGAGTCAGATTGTCCAGCGAAGGCCAATGCGTGTTCACAAGAGATTGAAGGTTTTCATAGAGCTGGGGATTTAAACTGAGGTGTCTCTCTACACGTGTGGCAATTTGCTCACTGTCCCGCCCTACGGACCCCAAGGCCAATAAAGTCGAAACCAACCAATCTTCACCAAAGGTTGGGTCCCGTTCACACTCCTTAGTTAAGCTCTCACAAGCCTCTCTGAAGTGTGTTGATTGAGCTTGGAGTTTAGCCAACTCCTTGTAAATTCCCTTCGCAGTGGGATACTCGTCCAAACACCGCTTCAGCGTGTCCTTTGCTTTTTCTGTCTCGCCTTCCAACTGGTAGCTATTGGCGATGCATTTGAATATTTCGATCCTGCTGAATTCTGTATCAAAGATTCTGGAGTTCCGGTCCTCAAGAACTCGCTCGTAGTTCTTAGCCGCATTCCCATAATCGCCCTTCGCAAAATAGCAACCAGCCAGCATGGAGCGATATGCGGGCGAAAGATCGGGACGTTTGCTTAAGCCTTTATCGAAGTCGTTGGCTGCATCGGAAATTCTGTCGCGTGCAGCTTTATCAAGAGTGATCTCCTTCCTGTCTTCCTCGAACTTACGGCCAAGGTTGTGACCCCAGAAACATAGAATGAATTGATGTGAAATCCCTTTCCAACCCAGGGAGTCATCGGGCTTCGAAAAATAGAGTTTTGGTTCCCAGAATAGGGGATCGAACTCCCATTGTTTCTTGGAACCAAGAGCCACGAAAAAATTAAATTGGCCCCGAAGGACTTGTCTCTCGGCCGGTTCCAGAAGGTCGAGGGCTTCCAACTGATCATGGAGTTGCGTGGCACGTTTCCAATCCCGAGTCGCGCACGCGTTGCAAATCTCCCAGCGGATCGTCCGCCAATCGGTGCAATCTTCAACTGACAGCAAACGCACCAGATAAGCCAGGTTCTCGGCAAAGTCCTCGCGTACATCCTCGTGGTCTACACCCGTCAGGTCGTAATAGCTTTTCATTTCAGAATCGTCATTCGCATGCGTAGATAATGCGTAATGAAGATTCAATGCCGTGAACCTGCTACTTACGTCAGCAGGATCGCGCGAAAGGTGAATTGCAAATAAGGCAGCCAACTTTTCGCGTGACCCCCTGTCGGAATGCGTGAATTCGTCGTAGATTCCCTCCTGCCATGGACACGCTGTCCCATTTAACTCCGCGACATCAAGCATTGGGTAGTCCCCGGTTTCAGGCAGACTTGCCCGAGACCATTGAATCCATTCTTGAATTAGCTCTCTGCTATACATTCCGGTCTCCTCCGTCACCGGGATGGCTGATCCACTATGCCGAGTTCGCTCGCATGCAGTCCAATCTTTGCCTCTCACTCGCCGGCCTGAAACAAACGCCGGCGCCTGGGGGCTGGAAACCGGTTCAAAGTCGAGCACAGGTAGATTCTGATTCACATCGATGCACAGGATGCACAGGATTTTTTCTCTAGCCCAGGCTCTTTTTCAATGGCTTTGTCTCTTAATTCCAGAACGACCGTCTTGCCTTCCGAACCCCAAGCGAAAGCGCGAGGTAGCTCCGGTTCAACTTAACTTCACCAGGCCTTTCTTGCGGGCGAGCTCACTGGCGGTGTTTTCTGTCTCCTCAAGGAATACGAAGAATGCATCAAGCTTGTCCAGGTAGTGGCGCCACTCGGATTTTGAGACCCCTTCCCAGGAATACCGCTTCTTCCACAACTGCGCATCGCCGTCAAGATACAAACAAAAATCTTTAAGTGTATCGAGGGGTACGTTATTGGGCGACTTGGGAGCTTTCGAAGTCTTCGTGCTGCAAAACGCAATCAGTTGAAACGGATGCTTTTCGACTGCTTGGCGAAACAGGCGTTGACACTTCGTTGCCGTGGGCTCGGGAATCAACTGCAGGAGCAAGGCCAGCCAATGCCCCTTGCTGCCGTGTGGGATCTTTGATTCCAGACCGTGCAGGTGAAGCAGGCACTTGAGCCCAAGCTCAAGCGCTACGGCTAGGTTGTAGTGGCTGGCTGTCTTCAGCGACTCCCAGACCATCTGCGAAGGCCAGCCCTTTTCTCGGCCGATAGGGGACTGGATATCCCAGCGGGCGTCAAGTCGACGGATCTCGCCCTCAACCAGCCAAGCGGTCTGACGAAAAGCCCGGGCACCGCCCACCAAGCGGAGATACTGTGCGACATTCATGCCTTGGTTGTTTTTGCGGCTCATGGATAGGCCCATTGCTGCGGTGCATCCGTGTTATCCTGCCCGCTCACGAAAGCGCGAACTTCAAAGGGGCGCGATGGTGGAATAAACGCGTTCTCCCAGAGAGCATTGGAGTGGGATGGAATCGGTTGCTCCATGCCGGTAGGAACGGATCGAATCAACTGGAAGCCCAGCGCCTGCATGACCTTGACCACCGTGGCGAATTGCGGGTTGCCTTGCGGTGACAGCGCCTTGTAGAGGCTCTCCCGACCCAGGCCGGCTCTTTCGGCAACCCGGGTCATGCCGTGGGAACGAGCGACATCCCCCAGCGCGGCTGCGATCAGCTGCGGATCGCCGTCTTCGAACGCCGCATCAAGGTAAGCGGCAATATCCTTATCATCCTGCAAATGATCCGCCGCGTCCCAACGGAGCGTCCTAATCGGTTTTCGTGCCATCTTCCTGTATCCTCCTCGCCAATTTCCGGGCTTTCTTGATGTCCTGTTCCTGTGTGCGTTTATCACCACCGACGAGCAGGAGCACCTCTTCGGGACCCAACTCCACGAAATACACCCGGTAGCCTGGGCCATAATCGATTCGAAGTTCTGACACCCCTTCTCCAGCGGGGCGGACATCGCCGGGATTGCCCAATTGCAATCGCCGAATCCGCACATCAATTCGTGCCCGTACATGTCGGTCCCGAAGCTTCAGGAACCATCGTGCAAAGGCATCGGTCTGGCGGACTACAGGCACCCATGGATTATATCCTACAGGATACAAAAGGCAACCGAGCGAATGAGAGGTTCCGAGGATCGTCGACAATCACGCGTGAGTCAAGCAATGCCCACGCCGCTCAGAATTTCGAGCAACCACAACGCTTCTCTATCAGAAGGCAGAGAGCGGAGATGAATCCCGTGGTGTCGGAACGATATGGTCGGTTCACCAGCCGTGTAGAGGAGTTTCGCGGCTGGCGGCGAGCGGGCAAACGGGAGCTTTCCCAGAGGTGCTCATCGGCTTTCGGAGAAGCCCCCCGGCGGATGCCTCCCTACCGCACTATCAAGAGGACACCACCCGGGAGCGCGGGCGTCCCGCCCACATCCCGTCCCTTGGGTTGCCGCTCGGTTTCCCTGCGATGCGGTACCCGGCCACTCTACCGGCGGGAACGGCATCGGCTCGGCCGAAGCAGAGTCCTGGCGCCGTTGCCGGGCGAGCCGGGCGGAGCCGATGGCCCAGGCTCTGCCAAGATTTATGCGGGCGGGACGCCCGCGCTCCCGGGTGGGTCTTCATCCCATAACCTCGTCGCACCCACGGAGGTCCATCGTTCTTCATGTCTATTCGTACTCATTCGTGGTTCGTCTTCATGAACGGCTGGCTGTATCTCTCCTGACGGATCCGACCGGCACGGCGCAGTCGGACTTGTCCAAATATTCCGTTGTGGTCCCGGTCGCATATCCGGGGCCTGATGGTGCTTCAGGCCTTCTGCCAGATCTTCTGGGAATAGGTGGGAACCCCTTCCTCCCCCACCTCCAGCTTCCAGATGGCCCCGGTCTGGCCCTCGCATACCAGCAGGGAACACCCCCTGAAGATGACGTTGGTGGGGAACAGGCCCGGAACCCGCAGGCGGTCGATCTCCCGGCCCTCCGGGTTCACCACCGCCACCTGGCCCCGCCCGAAGAGCGTCACGTAGAGGTTGCCGCTGGCGGCAAAACGGATCCCATCGGGTCCGACGCTGCCCTCGAAGCGAACCAACTCGCGCAGGGGCTCGGCCAGGGTTCCGTCGGCAGCCAAAGCCGCCCGCAGCACTTTCCCGGTGGTCGTTTCCACCACGCAGATCTCCCTGCCGTCAGGAGTGAAGTCCAATCCGTTGGTGAACTCCAACCCGTCCGCCAGCAGCTCGGCTCGACCCGACCCATCCACCCGGGAGAGGGCTCCCTCCGGCCGGCCGCGCCAGGCCCTGCCGGGGTCGGTGAAGTAGATCCGCCCATCGGGGCCCAGGGCGATCTCGTTGGGCCCCCGCAGCCGGCTGCCGTCCCGGTAGTTGCCGCAGAACTCTTCCAGCCCGCCGCCGGCATCGGCCCGGAAAATCATGCGCTTCCGATTGTCGCTGATGAACAGGTGTCCTTCGGGAGCGACCACCACCCCCTGAGGCTTTCCTCCCGTGGAGAGGAAGTGGCTGACTTCCCCGCCGGGGGAAACCCTGGAGACATGCCGGGCCCGGCAGTTGGCCACAAACAGGTGACCCTGCCGGTCGAAGGCGGGACCCTCGGCCATGGAGAGGCCCCGAGCAAAGAGCGTCGGCTCTTTCATTTCCCGGATCAGGGAAGGAGTCCCCAACCACTCCTGCCGGGCCCGGGTTCGGGGGAGGGGAAGCTGCACCTGCCTGCCGCCGTAGGCCGAGAGTTGAGCCGCCTCCATGATCTCGACGCAGCGCAGGCCGTCCCAACCCGTCAGCACCGGCTCGGCATCCCGGCTCACCCAGGCGGCAAAGCTCTCCAACTCGGTGCGGTAGGCCTGTTCGAAGCCGGCCTCATTGTCGAACTGAAACCTTTGGACCGCCTCTCCCCTGCCCTGCACGGTCACGGTGGTTTCGGCCGGATCGTAGATGAGGTCTCCCCGCTCCAGCACGAAGTGGACCCCGAAGGCCTGGCGAAAGGTCCGCTGAGGAGAAAAGGGACTGACCTGCAAAGTCGCCACCGTGCCCGATTCGAACTGAATCAGGAGCGCCAGGGCGTCCTCGAAATCGGTGCCGTGGTGGGTCTTGACCGGACTGCGGGCAAAGACGGTTCCAACCTCGCCACAGGCGTGCCGCAGGAAATCCAGGTCGTGCACCCCCGCGTGAAACAGCAGTCCCCCACCCGTCTCCCTGCGGGTCCACCAGTCCCAGAGCTCACGGCCGTAGAATCCGTTGACCTGCACCGCCAGGGGCCTGCCGTAGCATTGACCGCGGACGATCTCGGCCATCTTGGCGTACTGGGGGCGCAGCCGCCGCTTGTGGCCCACCATCAGCTTGACTCCACCGGCCTCGGCGGCCTCGATCATGGCATAGCACTCGGCCACGTTCATGGCCATGGGCTTTTCGCAGAAGATGTGTTTCCCGGCCCCGGCGGCAGCGATGGCCATGGGGGCATGCAGGTGGTTGGGAGTGAACAGGGCCACCGCCGCCGCCTGGCTATCCTCGAGGCAACGCGCGAAAGAGGAATAAGCCGGCACCCCCAGCCGCCGGGCCAAGGGAAGGGTTTTCTCCTCGTCCGGATCGCAGACGGCTGCGATCTTCAGGCAAGGAAGCCTTGCCAGCAGATCCGCCATGTGCTGCCCGAAACTGCCGCATCCCACGATGGCAATCGACACGCTGTCCATGACCCATGTCCTCCCAGTCGGGCGGCTCCCCGGCCTGCCTTGACTTGCCTCCGGACAACATCAATAATGAGTGGCTCCGTACGTTAGTGTCAACCGGCCGCCCGGCCGCCGGTCGGGAGCTCATCCGACCGTCCATCCCCCTCAGACCGACATCGGCGAATCGGGAATATCCACTTGGAGAGTCGACCATGAAACTTAGAAGGCTGGGAGCCAGCGGCGTCTCGGTTTCACCCATCTGCTTCGGAACCATGCTGTTCGGGAACCCGACCCTGGAGAAGGAGGCCACCAGCCTGATGCACCAGGCCATCGAACGCGGCCTCACCTTCATCGACACGGCCAGTTCCTACGAGGGCTACAACCGCAGCATCGGGAGTGCGGGAGGCGTGGCCGAGGAATACCTGGGGAGAATCCTGAAGGGCAAGCGAGACCAGGTGGTGCTGCTGACCAAGATCGCCAACGCTCTGGGGCCCGGTCCCCACCAGAAGGGCGGATCCAGAATCCACCTACAGACGGAGCTGGAGAATTGCCTGCGGCGGCTCCAGACCGACTGCGTGGACATCCTGATGCTCCACTGGCCCGATCTGGAGACACCCTTCGAGGAGAGCCTGCGCACCCTGGATCTGT
>JAPVWS010000007.1 GCA_027493295.1 Candidatus Versatilivorator vitaminiformans
GCGCTGGACTACGCCAAGTCGCGGGGTTTCGAGCCCGATGCCCTCTATTTCGATGGATACGCCTTTCATGGCGGCCACCGGGAGGATTTTTCTCCGGACCACCCGGTATCTCGCAAATTGGCCATCGAAAAGCAGATCGAGTGCTTTCGCGAGACGCGCAAGCGGGGAATCATCCCCGGGGCAGAGCTGGCCCGGTTCTGGTGCGTCTCCGAGTGCGATTTCTTCTTCTTTACCGACTGGTCCCGAGACCGGCTTGCGGTGGGAGAACCCATCCCCTGGTTCCAGCTCGTCTTTCACGAATGCTACGCGGCCTGCTTCTCGGGCGGGGGATACGGACGCTACGACTGGCCGGAAGACAAGAACCCTCGCCTGTACGAACTCCTCTTTACCGCTGCCCCGTCTTACAACTGGATCCTGCCCTACGGGGACGAATTTCCGGGAACCGGATTGGAGGACGGCGTTCCGGTCCAGGATTGGGAATCCACCCCCATGCGGCGCCGCATCCAGTGGCTGCAGCGCTGGAGCGCCTATTTCCGGAAGACCGCCCATGCCGAAATGACCGCTCACCAGTTCCTCAACCCCGAACGCAGCCTGCAGCGCCTGCAGTTCGACAACGGAGTCACGGCCGAGTTCGATTTCTCCGGAGGGCTCTGCCGAATTCAGGGCGTGGAAGGCTTCAGCGGGGATTGGGAAAAGCCCCATGAGGGCAGGTTATAGCCGGCTGTCCTCCACCTCCAAGGCCATGCCGTCGGCGCCGCTGTCGGCCGCGCCGCTCAGCGCTCCGCTTTCCGAGTCAATCCCAATGGCGTGAACCAGGGCGAACCCGCCGTGGCTGACAGGCATTCGCTGGATGGGGTGCTTCTTGCGGACCTCCGCGCAGACTCCTTCCGGAATGCGAGCCTGGCAGGTGATGGCGTCCACCTGGCAGTCGAAGCGGGGCGCCAGAACCGCCTCGGTGACGGACATGCCGAAATCGACGTGATTGAGAATCACCGAGAGCACGGCGGTGATGATTCGGGTGGCGCCGGGAGCCCCCACCACCAGGATCGGATTCCCGTCGCGGGAGACGATGGTCGGCGTCATTCCGGTGGTGCGTCCCTTGCCGGCCAGAATGCTGTTGGGGTGGCCGGCGTAGGGGTGGAAGTTGATCATGGAGTTGTTGTACATGAAGCCCAGTCCGGGCGTGATCACCCCGGATGAGGTGCCCAGGGAATGAGTCAGGGAAACCCGATTCCCCCAGCGGTCGACCACGCTGATGTGGGTGGTGTCGGTGGAGCCCGTCTGAACCCGGAACGGCTCGATTTCCTTTCCTGAATCGATGACTTCCCGCCACTGTCGGGCCCGTTTCTTGGAAACCAGCCACTCCTGGGGGACCTCCACGTGATGGGGATCTCCCAGGTAACGGTTTCGATCGGCGAAAGCGGCCTTCATGGCCATCGAAACCAGGTGGATGTAGGCCGGGGAATTGTGGCCCAGGCGCGCCAGATCGTAACCTTCCAGGATGTTCAGGATGGCTGCCAGGGTGGTGCCGCCGTGGGGAGCCGGCGCCGTATGAATGAGGAGGTGGCGGTAGGGCACGACCACCGGAGGCTCATCCCGGACCTGGTATCCGGACAGGTCCTGAGGGGTGATCCAGCTCTGGTGAGCCTCCAGATCGGAGGTCATGGCGCGGGCCATCTCACCCAGGTAGAAATCCTGGGGGCCTTCTCGCGCAAGCTGCTTCAGGGTGCGCCCGTAGTCGGGATTGCGCAGCCGGTCTCCCGCTTCGGGGGTGCTGCCGTCAGACTTCAGGTAGACCCTGCTTGCCTCGGGGGTAACAGCCAGCTTTTCCCTTAGCGAGGTGTTTTCGTAGTAGTGGGGCTTGTCCCTCCAGCGGGTGGCCATGGAGGCGCTGACCTGCCAGCCCTCCTCTGCCAACTCGATGGCGGGCTGCATCAATTCGGGCCAGGGGCGGCTGCACCAGCGGCTGTGAATCGTCTCCAGGCCGCGGATGGTTCCAGGGGTGCAGATCGAGAGATAGCCGTCTTCATTGACTTGTTCCCGGAGTTGGAATCCCCAACCGCCCGGATTGGGGCCGATCACCAGCGATTCCCACATCTCCGGTCTGACCCTGGAGCCCGCCAGAGCGGGAGCATCCAGGATGGGAAGAGGCTCGGCCGTCCGCCCCAGCCAGCAGTTGAGCAGCAGGTAGCCGCCCACTCCGCAGGAATGGGGATCCACCAGGAACTGGATCCAGGCGCAGGCCAGGGCGGCATCGAAGGCGTTGCCTCCCGCGGCCAGCACTTTGGCGCCCTGCTCAACCGCTTCCGGTTGAGGGGCCACGATCATTCCAGGCATGACATTTCCCGCTGGGGCTACGGTAGCGACCGCCCCAAGTATGCAGAGGTTTCCAGGTCATGGGAATTCTTTTTTGGGCAGCCCGCCATAGTTTGGCGGCTCGGCGGGCTTCCCACCGCATCAGCCTTCGCCATTCGGCTCGGCTTCTGCGACTCCCCCCTGGAGGGAGTCGGTGAGACAAGGGCTCCGCCCGCGGTCGAACCGG
>JAPVWS010000070.1 GCA_027493295.1 Candidatus Versatilivorator vitaminiformans
ACAGATAACATACTGACAATAAAGACCGTTATGAACAGCACGGGACGGCGATGAACGATTCTGGAACTTTCAATGCCGCCGCATTCGCGGCTGGGTTGGTGCGGAATCGATACGACCCCGGGCTGCCGCCCGGGGCTACCCTGAGCCGCAGCTTCGCTGCTCTATAAGGATGGCTTGTAGGGGGCGTCTCGCCGGGTAACCCACGTCAACCGCAGCTTCGCAGCTCTCCCCTGACATACGACACTGCAGGAGGACAGGATTTTTTGATTTATTGGATTTCCGGATGCCAGCCCGGGGTTCGAGTGGAGCGGTGAGGGTGGCGGCAGTGGGTGCTCGAGCCGTCGGCGAAATACGGGCGCGGGGATGGAGAGGATCGGGTCATTGATCGTGGACCGGGAAGTGACATGGGGTTTGGCGGGATGCGGCGACATTGCCGAAAAGCGGGTGGTGAAGGCCATTCAGGCATCGGCACGGGGCAGGCTGGCGGGCTGCACTCGCCGCGACCCTCGACGGCTGGCCGAGTTTCAGTCCCGACACTCCATCCCCACGGGCTATGCCGACTACCGGGATATGCTCGGCGACCCCGAGCTGGCGGCAGTTTATTTGGCGACGCCCGTTTGGCTGCACAGCTCCCAGACCATTGAGGCCGCCGAAAACGGCAAGCACGTGCTGTGTGAGAAACCCATGGCCATGAACCCGCAGGAGTGCCGGCGCATGATCGATGCCTGCCGCGGCAACGGGGTCAAGCTGGGCGTCGCCTATTACCGGCGCTTCTATCCGGTGGTGCTGAAGATGAAGGATCTCTTGGATCGAGGGGCGATTGGCCGCCCCATTCTGGTGCGGTCCACCCTGGTGGAACATGCCCGGCTGAATGAGGGAGGCCATCCGGGCTGGCGATTTGTGCGGAACCGGGGGGGCGGCGGTCTGCTGATGGATATGGCCAGCCACCGGCTGGACGTGCTGGCCATGCTCTTCGGACCTCCCGAGTCGGTGTCGGCCTTGACGGATACCCGCGTCTGTCCCATCGAAGTCGAAGACACCGGAAGTCTCCTCATCCGATTTGCCGGGGGGATTCACGCCATGGTCTTCGCCAGCCACTGCGTGGATCCTCCGCGAGACGATTTTGAGATTCTGGGTACCGAGGGCTGTTTGAAGTCGGCGCCTCTTAACGGAGATCGCCTGGAATTGACGGGGGCAGGTGTCACCACGTTTTCGATTCCCAAGGCGGAGAACGTCCATCGGCCGCTGGTCGAGGATTTCAATGGCGCAATCCTGGAGGATCGCTCTCCCGCCGTTCCGGGGGAAGAGGGGATGAAGGCTTCTCTGTTGCTGGAGGCAGCCTACCTGTCGGCCCAATCGGGGAAGGTCGTTCGTCCGGATCGTTTGACCGACGGCGGTGAGAGTTGAGACCCATCCTTTGCCAAGGAGGCTGAAGGCATGGCGGAAATCGGGTTTGGAATCATCGGGTGCGGAGGGATCTCGGATGTGCATGCCCAGGCCATTCAATCCATTCCCGGCGCCCGGCTGATCGGCTTCCACAACCGGACTCGGCCTCGCGCCGAGCGCCAGGCCGAGCGCTACGGCGTCAGTTGGGACCTGGACCTGGATCGTTTTCTCGAGCGCCCCGGAATGGATGCCGTGAGCGTCTGCACTCCCAGTGGAACTCACGGTGAGCTGGGAACGCTTGCGGCCCGGGCCGGCAAGCACGTCATGGTGGAGAAGCCCATTGAGGTGAGCCTGGAAAAGGGCAGGCTTCTGACCGCTGCCTGCCGGGAGGCCGGCGTCCGACTGGGAGTCATTTTTCAATCTCGATTTCTGCCGGCGGTTCAAAGGATTCGGGCTGCAGTCCAGGACGGGGCTCTGGGGAAATTGCTGCTGGCGGAGGCGGCGGTGCAGTGGTTTCGCAAGCCCGACTACTTCCGGTCCGGACCCTGGCGGGCCACCTGGGCACTGGACGGCGGAGGGGCGCTGATCAACCAGTCCATTCACACCATCGACCTGTTGCAACACCTGGTGGGCCGGCCCAGGACGGTGTTCGGGTTTGCCAGGAATCTTCTGCATGCCTCCATCGAGGCGGAGGATACCGCGGTGGCTGTTATAGAATTCCAGGGCGGAGCCTTGGGCGTGCTTCAGGGAGCCACCTCCCTGCGGCCGGGGTTCCCGCGGCGCCTGGAGATCTTTGGCGAGAAGGGCAGCCTGCTTCTGGAAGGGGATGAGATCGCGCGCTGGGACGTACCCGGGACGAGCGGCGGGAAGGAACACCGAACGGCAGCCGGGTCGGGGGGCTCGGATCCGTTCTCGGCATCCATGAAGTCGGAGGTGGCCAACCATCGACGACAGTTCCAGGATTTCATGGCTGCCATTCGGGAGGAACGGTCTCCCCTGGTGGACGGGGAAGAGGGCCTCAAGGCCCTCGAGATCGTTCTGGCGGTCTATCGCTCGGCCAGAGAGAGAAGGCCGGTGGAGTTGCCGCCGGATTGATGCGAAGGAATTCATAGGAGAATGTCATGGCACAAACGATCGGATTCATCGGTCTGGGCATCATGGGGAAACCCATGGCCAGAAACCTCATCAAGGCTGGGTATCCACTGGTGGTCTACAATCGGACCGCTTCAAAGGCCGCGGAGCTGGTGGAGTTGGGAGCACGCCAGGTCGGGTCGCCCCGGGAGGTGGGAGCCGGTGCGGAGGTGGTCATCACCATGGTGTCCGATTCCCCCGAGGTGGAGTCGGTCATTTTGGGCGACAACGGGGTGATCGAGGGTATTGCCGAGCATGGGGTTGTGGTGGACATGAGCTCCATTTCTCCCATCACCACCCAGCGGATCGCCGCAGAATTGAAGGGCCGGGGTGTCGCCATGCTGGACGCTCCCGTCAGCGGCGGCGAGATCGGCGCCGTTCAGGGGATCCTCTCCATCATGGTCGGGGGCGAGGAATCGGTGTTTTTGCGAGTCAAGCCCATACTGGAGAGCATGGGCAAGAGCGTGGTGCGTGTCGGAGAGGTGGGGGCAGGAGGGTTCGCCAAGCTCTCCAATCAGGTGATTGTGGCCGGTGTGCTCCAGGCTGTCTCCGAGGCCATGGTCCTGGCCAAGAAGGCCGGTGTGGACATCCAACTGGTGTATGAGGCCATTCGCGGCGGCATGGCCGGCGGACGGACCCTGGACATGAAGATCCCGGCCTTTGTGGAGGGCAAGTTCGAACCCGGTTTCAAGATGGACCTGCATATCAAGGACATCAAGAACGCTCTGCTGGCCGGCAAGGCCCTGGGAGTGGCTCTGCCGTCCACCGGTCTGGTGCACGAGATGTTTTCCTCCTGCAGTGCCCAGGGCAAGGGACAGAAGGATCACTCGGTCATTTTCACGCTGATGGAGCAACTCGCCGGGTTGAGGTAGTCGTTCCGCGGCTGGGCGGTGGAGAAGGTGTGCCATCCCCCGAAGGTCGGCGACTCCTGCAGCCGAGGCCGCTTCAGGAGAGTGGCGCCTTGCGATTCCAGGAGCATGTGACGCCGTATCGACTTGTTCGCTGTGAGGACCTTGAGTCCCTGCGTTCCATGATGGTGAATGGCGCATTCGCCTGCGCGTTCGAGGGTGACCATTCGATCCTGGTCCCGATTCCGGACGCAGCAAGCCATGCCGGGGACGGCTGGGCCTGTTTTCGCATTGACGCGGATATTCCACTGGGCACGGTCGGAGTCGCCGCCGAGGTCACCGGGTTGCTGGCGGCAGCCGACATAAGCGTGCTGGTGATGAGCGGCTACCGTACCGATTACTTTCTTGTCCGTGACTCGCAGCGGCAGCCGGCCCGGGATGCCTTGATCGGTGGGGGGCATTATGTCGACGTGCATCCTGAATGCGTGTAGCGCTGGGGACGTTGTTGAATTACTGGAATAGCTCGGATCGGCCGCTCCTGAATTGCTTTTGTTCAATAACGTCACCTTCGCACTCTCTACAAGCTATTCCAGTCGTTCAACAACGTCCCCAGCTCCCTCCACATCAAGGACATCAAGAACGCTCTGCTGGCCGACAAGGCCCTGGGAGCGGCACTGCCGTCCACCGGCCTGGTGCATGAGATGTTTTCCTCCTGCAGTGCCCAGGGCAAGGGACAGAAGGATCACTCGGTCATTTTCACGCTGAGGGAGCAACTCGCCGGGCTGCGTTAGTTCTTGACAAACACGAAGATGTGCTGCCAGGGAAGAAAATCGAGCCGGGACTGAAGTCGGAAACCCATGGGCAGGATTTCCAGAAGGACCTGCTTGACCGTCATCTTGTGTTCGGGCCGGATGGGCACCGTCGGATCCTCGCCACGGTATTCGACCACCACCATGCGGCCGTCCTGCTTGAGGGACTTGCGGATCTTGGCGACCATCTCCTCCGGGTGCCGAAACTCGTGGTAGACATCCACCATGAGCACCAGGTCCACCGATTGGGCGGGCAGAATCGGATCCACCGGCGTCCCCAGGATGGACCGGACATTGCTGATGTTCCGCTTCCTCATTTCCACCCCTAGACGTTCCAGCATCTCGGGCTGAATCTCCACCGCCAGGACCCGGCCCTCGGGACCCACCCGCCTGGCGATTCTCCAACTGAAGTAACCGATTCCGGCCCCCACGTCCGCCACCGTCATCCCGGGTTTGATCTCGAGGGCATCCAGCAAGCGGTCGGGCATCTCCGTCTTCTCGCGCTCGGGGCGATTGAGCCAATCGGCCCCGCTGGCGCTCATCACGGGAGCAATCACGCGCCCCTTGTAGCGAGGCGGACCTTGGGCGCTGCTGTCGGAGGCGGCTCGAGGGAGTGCCGACGCCAGGGCCGCTGTCACAAGCAGGGAAGAGAGGAGGGT
This sequence comes from Candidatus Versatilivorator vitaminiformans, assembly GCA_027493295.1. Classification (GTDB taxonomy): domain Bacteria; phylum Acidobacteriota; class Terriglobia; order Versatilivoradales; family Versatilivoraceae; genus Versatilivorator; species Versatilivorator vitaminiformans. Next base: position 4,834 of record JAPVWS010000070.1, read on the forward strand.
AACGAGAGGGTGCTTTAAGCGGATGCGGAAAGGGTTCGGGGAAGGTTCAGGCAGTCTCACCGGCACTTCTTCCCGCGCTTGGCCCTGCGCTGTTCGTACTCGGCGCGCATGGCCGAGAATTTCCGGGCTTGGTCCGGATTCAGCTCTTTGCGAATCCGCTCCGCCATCTGTTGGCGAATGGTTTCGAACTGGGGCTTGACGCTCTTGTGCAGCCCGCGGAATTGCTGGTGGGATTCATCCAGTATGGCCTGTATTTGCGTCCTCTGCTCGTCGGAGAGGTCGAGCCGCCCCTGCAGTTTCTCAATAAAGGATCCGCGGGAGTGGCGGTGGTGGCCCTTGCCGGAAATCGACCAAAGAACGGTCCGACTGAGCGAGGCGCCGGCCACCGCCCCCAGCAGGAAGACTACCGCAATGATCAGCAGGGCCTTGAATTTAGAAAGATTCATCATAGTCGTCATCCTCCGCGACTCCAATTGCGGGGTCTCCCATCAAAGTCCGGACGACCAGATTCCGATCTCCGGCAACAGCTTCCGAGAATATGGCTTCCGTCACTCCCTCCTGCCGCTCAGAGAAGGATTCGAGCAGTGGGTCCTCCCACTGGGCAACGACCGGTGCTTCCGATGGTCCTTGAAGGTAGGCCATGGCCCCCAGGAGAATGGTCACAAGCGCCATCACCGGGATGGCTTTCAGGGCCATGGCGCGAAGCGGCAGCCAGAAGAGGTAGACCTCCCGGTGGCTCTCCAGGCGGATGGCCAGCCTCCGAGCAAATCCCGGGGAGGGTTCCGGAGCGTCGATCAGCTTGATCGCCCGCATCAACGTGCGTATCCACCCCTGGGCGCGCAGGTGCCGTCTGCAGGCCGAACACCCCGCCAAGTGCCGCTCAATCACTTGCGTCTGTTCCGGAGACAGCCTGGACTCCGCATACTCTTCCAACTGCGACCGCACGGTTCGATGGCCCATTCGACTACTTCCTCCGGGGGAGCCGCCCCTTCTCATAGGCGCGCCGCAACTGGTGGCGCGCCCGGAACAACCTCAGCTTGACCGCGTTCTTGGAAATCTTGAAGATACCGGCCAGATCCTCGATGGTAAAGTCCTCCATCTCCTTCAACACCAGCATCATGCGATCTCCAGGCGGCAGCAGGCTCAGCAAGCGGTCCGAGATCTCCCGCAACTCCACGGTCTTCGCGATGTCGGGAAGCCTGGATTCCGTGAGCGACGGCAGACTCTCAAAGGCCGTGGCCTCGCTTTCGGAAAGATCCGAGTAGTTGATTTGAGGGGTGCGCCTGCGCTTTCGCAAGTGGTCATAACACTGGTTGACTACGATTCGGTAGAGCCAGGCCTGAAAGGAGGAATCCAGTCGAAACTGGGACAGAGAAAAGTACAGCTTGGTAAAGACCTCCTGCGCGACGTCTTCTACCTCCTCCGGGGATCTCAGGACCTGGTAGATCAGACCGAACACTCTTTGCTGGCAACTGCGGACCAGTTCTTCAAAGGCCTGCACATCGCCTTGCTGGCTGCGTCGAACCAGTTCGGTCTGCGGCGTCATGGTCCCGGCGTTCCCGACCGCAGCCCGGCTGTTTGGGACATACATTTACAACGAAGCCACGGCTGCTTCGGTTTCTTTTTTTTGGTGGCGGTGGCGTCCGTCCTCACTGGAGGCCGACTCATGGAATGCTCCCGACTACCGATTCCGGATTCAGGGAAACCCCGATGCAACTCCAAGCCATCGGCAGAGGGGCCACTACGATTATGACGGTTCCGGAGAGGAACTGGAAGCAGCGGTGCTCAGTGGAGTCTCCCCAACCGGCGGCCGGGGACAATCAAAAAATCATCTTGACAGGGTACAGACAGGTGTCTATGCTGACGTTTGTCTGTATCCAGAGGCGAGGTCGATAGCATGTCTGGCGCCTCGACGATTTGATGCCCCTGGTTGCAGACAGCGGCAAGGGAAGTCCAGGATCGCGGGACAGTTGCCGGCCTTCAGGAGGGCAGCCTCATGAGAGCGTTAACCGAAAAGCAGCGCCGGGTGTACGAGTTTATTCAGGACTACTTCATCCGTCACGGACTGCCTCCTTCGGTGAGAGAGGTGGCCCGGGCGCTGGGAAAGTCGGCCCAGGCCATTCAGCAACACATCGAGGTTCTGCGGGCCAAGGGCTATCTGGACCACCAACCTTCCAAGTCGCGCGCCAACGTGCCCCTGGCTGGGGTTTCCGAGAATGAACGGGTGGTGGATCTGCCCCTGCTGGGACGCATTCAGGCCGGCCTCCCGATTCTGGCGGAGGAGAACCGGGAGGGGACGATTCCTCTGCCACGGGAATGGGTCGGGGACGAAACCGTCTTTCTGCTCAAGGTGGAAGGGGACAGCATGATGGACGCTCACATTCTGCCGGCGGATATGGTTCTGGTTCGAAAACAGCCCACGGCCGAAAACGGAGAGATCGTGGTGGCTCGGGTCAACGGAGACGAGGCCACGCTGAAACGTTTCTATCGATTGAACGGAAAGATCCGACTGAAGCCGGAAAACTCCCGCTACCAGGTCATTGAACTGGGGGCGGATGAGGTTGAGATCGTTGGGAAGGTGATCGGAGTCTTCAGGAGGTTCTAGCATTCGCATCCTGGGGGAGCGTCCGATAAGTTTTCACCCGTGCCTTCAGGAAGATCTATTTTGGGGAAAGACAACCAGGAGGATTCCATGGAACTGACACTGCCGGTCGAGACGGCTGAATGGCTGGACCGATTTCGAGAGAAGATCCACAGAGAGCGTCGGATTCTCGGGATGCTGATCGCCTGGGGGTTTGCCGGTACGGCCTTCGAGATTCACCGCGATATTGAAGCCCGATTGAGGAGCATTCGGGAAACCCAGGGGCCGTCAGCGAATTCTCGGATGCCTGGTTTTTCCGACCTGCTGGGACGGGAAATTCGCCGGATTCTCCGCAGCCACTACCTGGAGAGTCTGGGCGTGCCCCGGGCTCGGCAGAACCGCCGTTTGCTCCAGGCCGCCTACCTGAATGGGTTCGAGAAGACGACCTCCCGTTTGATTCAGCTCTATGGTCCGTATTGGGGAGATCCGCCGGTAGTCTCCGAGGACCTGGAAGCGGCCTGATCGACCATTCCTCGTAGGGCTGGCGCAAATTCGTCCCGCCACCTGCGCAGCTCCCCGCAGTCGGTTTACCCACGGCCCGGTTCTGGCGTAAAATGGCTCCGGTCGAACCCTCCTTCCTGTCCCGGTGCCGATGATCGAGTTGAGCCAACCCGCGCAGTGCCTGTTCTGTCCTCAGAGGCGCAGGATCGCGCTGATCATGAAAATCGTGCTGGCATTCAGCGCGGCTCTGATCGTGGGAGTGCTGTTGTTCCTGAGAGCCTGGCAAAGGGAGAGTCGAGCCTCTCCGGCGGTCGTCCGGACCGGCGAAAGGGCTGCGTCCATGGTGCCGAATCGGCCGGCGGCACCCTTGGCCGACACAGGGGAGCCGGGGTTGCTGCCGGCCCAGGGCCGCGAGAGGCTTCAGCGCCTGCGCCGGCAGGGTAATGCGGTCCAGGCGGAGTTGAACGGGCTCCTGACGAATCGCTCGCCGGCTCTGGACAGGTCGCGCCGGTTGTTGAGGGGCCGACTCAAGGAGCTGCTGCTGCAAAGGGTCCTGCTGCTTGGGGAGTACGCGGGCAACCCGGGGGAAGCGAGGGCCGCGGAGCGGAAGCAGGTCCTGTCGGCCGTGGATCGGGAACTGGAGCTGCTCGAGGAACAACTGGCGCTCTTGGATCGGACCGCTGCCCGGAATTGAACCGCTCGCCCCTGGAATTTGCCCCAGCCGTTTCCTTCAAACTCGGGGTTGATTTTTTACCCTGCCTGTCCCGAAGGAACCAGTTCAATGAAAACGCCCTCTTTTCGCGCCTTCAAGTCTTTTGCCGAGTTGGCTCGGATTCGTCCGCGATCCCCCAAGGCGGTCCCGGAAAAGCCCAAGGCCCCGGGTGGATTGCCCGACACTCTCAGCGACGGCGAACTGTTTGCCCTGTCCATGCGGGATGTAGTTCCCCTGGGTTGGAGTTCCATTCCATCCCGGCCGACTCCGGCACTGGAGATACCGGACCCGATCGGCGACGAGGAAGAAGGGTTGCGCTTGCTGCAGGAGTTTGTTTCGGGGAAAGGGCGTTTCGACTTGACCATGAGTGGAGAATACCTGGAGGGGACGCCGCATCCCGAGGGCCGCCGCTGGATCGGCGGCTTGAGGAAGGGGCGTTTTTCGGTGCAGGCTCATCTCGATCTCCACGGACTGATCGCCACCGAGGCCAGGAAGGCGTTCGAGGATTTCATCCACTCCAGCCTCAAGCGGGGCCACGGTTGCGTTCGCGTGGTTCACGGTCGGGGAAACCACTCGCGGGAAGGTCGGCCGACATTGAAGGACAAGCTGTCGAAATGGCTGGACACGCGGCGCATGAGCCGTCACGTCATCGCCTACGCGTCGGCTCGTCTTGCGGACGGTGGCGGCGGAGCCCTCTATATTCTCTTGCGGCGCCGCTGATCCTCAAGCGTTATATGCGAGGCTCGGCTCCGGATTGTGCGACAGGGCGGACCATACGAGCGTGAAGCAGGAGGCAATTCACATGAGTGCCGCCCCTGGCCTGCCGGGCAGATCATTGGAGGAAGAAACTGCCGATGGTTGTTGAAGAGGAACCACGAATAGACCCAGGTACCGATGGACCTGCCTTGCTGCAACGACGTCAGGGGATGAAGCCCACCCGGGAGCGCGGGCGTCCCGCCCGCACAGGTCCTGGCACAGTCTCGGCCATCTCCTCCATCGGGCTCGACCGGCGACGGCGCCAGGACTCTGCTTTGGCCGAGCCCAGGCCGTACCCGCCGGCGGGGTGTCGGGGTGCCAGATCGCAGGGAAACTGAGCGGCACGCAACGGGAGTGCATGCGGGCGGGACGCCCGCGCTCCCGCGTGGGTCTGCTCCCATCACTCTTGCTCCTCAAGGGGACGCGCGCCGGCTTGCCGGGCCGCAGCCCGTGCCGATGCGGCAGAGCCGTCACGCTTGGTGGCCCTTGGTCGTCCTTCGTGTCACTTCGTGGATCACTCTTCTTTCGTTTGTTTCCGACAAGTAATTCCAGGCCTGCCGGGCGCTTCTCCCGATGCCGGCAACCCTTGTAATTTCGGAGGTAATGCATGTCCAACCCACCACTGAGCAGCCGAACCATCCTGCAGGGCCGGGACCGCGCCCCCGCACGGTCCTTCCTGAAGGGAATCGGGTATACCGACGAGGATTTGTCCAGGCCCATTGTTGGAATCGCCAACACCTGGATCGAGGCCATGCCCTGCAACTTCCACCTGCGGACTCTGGCCGTAAAGGTCAAGGAAGGAGTACGTGCTGCCGGCGGGACTCCCATGGAGTTCAACACCATCGCGGTGAGCGATGGAATCACCATGGGTACCGAGGGAATGAAAGCCTCGCTGGTCAGCCGTGAGGTAGTGGCGGACTCGATCGAGCTGGTGGGGCGCGGCTACATGTTCGATGCCATGATCGCCTTGGTCGGCTGCGACAAGACCCTGCCGGGAGGCGCCATGGGGCTGATGCGGCTCAATGTGCCCTCGCTGGTGCTGTACGGGGGATCCATCGCCCCGGGGAAGTATCGAGGTCGGGACATCACCATCCAGGATGTCTTCGAAGCCGTGGGAGCCAATGCGGCGGGACGCCTCAGCGATGCCGAGTTGCTGGAGATCGAGAACACGGCCTGTCCGGGGGCCGGCGCCTGCGGCGGCCAGTACACGGCCAACACCATGGCCACGGCCCTCGAATTCCTGGGGCTGTCTCCCATGGGTTCCTCCAGCGTGCCGGCAACCGATGCCCGCAAGGATGCGGTGGCTTTCGAGGCCGGAAAGCTGGTGATGGACCTGGTCCGGAGCGGCACCTGCCCCGGAGATTTGATTTCTCGCCAATCTTTCGACAACGCCATTGCCAGTGTGGCGGCCACGGGTGGGTCCACCAACGCCGTTCTGCACTTCCTGGCGCTGGCCCGCGAAATGGGGGTGGATCTGGAGATCGACGACTTCGACAAAATCAGCTTGCGGACACCCTTGATCGCCGACTTGAAGCCGGGAGGACGGTTTGTAGCCGTGGACGTCGATAAAGCCGGCGGGGTGCCTGTGATTGCTCAACGGCTGGTGGATGGCGGATTTGTGGATGGTGCTCAAAAGACCGTCACCGGCCGGACCCTGGGAGAGGAATGCCGGGAAGCCAGAGAAACGCCGGGCCAGGAGGTGTTGCGCCCGCTGTCCAACCCTGTCAAGAACACGGGTGGCCTGGTGATCCTGCACGGCAACCTGGCCCCGGAGGGATGTGTGATCAAGGTGGCCGGACACGAGAGGCTTTACCATCGCGGGCCGGCGCGCGTCTACGATCGGGAGGAACCGGCCATGGAGGCCGTGACCCGTGGGGAGATCCAGGCGGGCGACGTGATGGTGATCCGCTATGAGGGACCTCGTGGAGGACCCGGCATGAGGGAGATGCTGGGGGTTACGGCTGCCGTGGTGGGAGCGGGGCTGGGCGAGAGCGTGGCCTTGATTACCGACGGACGATTCAGCGGCGCCACCCGAGGGCTGATGGCCGGCCACGTGGCACCCGAGGCAGCACGCGGCGGCCCCATCGCGGCGGTACGCGAAGGGGACATGATTGTGGTGGACATCGACCGGCGTCGGCTGGATGTCGAGCTGTCCGAGGAGGAGATTGGGCGGCGCCTGTCCCAATGGACCGAGCCCCAGCCGCGCTATTCCTCCGGGGTGTTCGCCAAGTACATGGCTCTGGTTTCTTCGGCCTCACAGGGAGCGGTCACAAGACCCCATGCGGGTTAGCGCTGTGGCTTGCCCTCGGCAGAGAGGGATCGGCGGCGGGGACAGGCCGCGCAGGTGAGAGATTCTCCCGTGGAGTCGAACAGGTCGGGGCCGCCGCAGGAGCCGCGCAGGCAGGGTCTCTTGAAGAAAAGGCCCACCGCCATGAGGACCATGACGACGCCCACCACAACCAGCGTGACAAGGAAAAGACTCACGATCCGCTCTCCCTCTCCGTGTCCGGACCAGTCCCGGTAGGCTTGGCCCCGAAAAGACGCTGGAAGGCCGGCGTTTCCCTCTCACGGAAAGATCCCTGGCGGGTCCGCACCAGGAACAGCACCGCCAGGTCCTGCTCGGCCGCCAGGCGGTAGCCTTCGTCTTCCCCCAAGACCATCAGAGCCGTGGCATAGCCGTCGGCCCGCATGCAGGAAGTGGCCACCACGCTGACGGAAGCCAGCTCGTGCCTCACCGGTCGGCCCGTCCTGGGATCGATGGTGTGGGAGAGGTGTCCATCCTCCGCCTCGCGAAAATTTCGGTAGTCTCCGGAGGTGGCAACGGCCAAGTTCTCCAGGGGAAGGATCCGCTGGAAAGCCCTGTCGCCGGATACCGGTTTCTCAATCGCAATCCGCCAGAGGTTTCCGCCGGCGTTGCGGCCGCTGGTTCTCACCTCGCCTCCCAGTTCCACCATGTGCCTGGTGATGTTCATTTCGACCAGGACTTCCGAGATCCTGTCGACGGCATACCCCTTGGCGATTGCCGAGAGGTCCAGGTAAAGGGCCGGCTCTTGCTTGAGAATCGTCGAATCTCGGGGGTACAACTCCATTTTGGCCCAACCGCTCCGCAACTTCAACTTCTCGATCTCGGCGGCCGTCGGGGACGATGCGGGCTGAGGCGCGGGTCCGAAGCCCCAGGCATTGACCAGGGGGCCGACCGTTATGTCGAAGGCTCCGCCGGTCACCCGGCTGATTCTTTGGGCTTCCGCCAGCACTGTGAAGGTTTCCCGGGAAAGCGGTTGGGGGGTGGTTTCCCGAGAGCGGTTCAGGCGGGAGATCTCGGAAGCTTTTCGGTAGGTCGACATCTTGCCGTCAACATCCTGCAGTTGCGCCTGAATGGCCTCGCGCACCGCCTCCTGCCGTTGTTCCGCCAGCAGGGACGCCACCACCTTCACCTCGAAGGTAGTCCCCATGCTGCTTCCCTGGAACCTGTATTCCCGGATGGAGTCGGGTGCCTGACATCCGGTACCGGCCGCCAGCAAAACCAGCAGCAGATACCCGGCCGCCGATCCCAGACCGCGCTCCCGCCAGCCGGCATGACCGGCCAACCTCGATGTCGTAGCGTGTCTCCTCTCGATACCGTGGGCTTTCCGCTTCATAATCTGTCCGGCTGACGCTGGGCGAGACGTACTGCCGCCGCGTTCGCGGCTTGACTCCCGTAGGTGACCTCGACGTCCCATGGGCTGACGACCACGGCTAAGTACTGTCGCCGCGACAACAGTCATTCAAATTCCAGTGATGTTTATCGTTTTCCATTATAGTCTATAAGTGTTTGTTAGATGAGTGATTTATCTAAGTATTGCTGTGACTTGACTTGCTATCAACATCCCTTGCAATCCACCGAAATCCCCCATATAATGGGGGGATGGATACAGTAAGCAACCTCGCGCCGGCCCGACCCAAGACCAAGCCCACCGGCCGCCACCCCAGCAACGCTCTTTCGGCTGCCTTTCTGCGCTCCGCTCCGCCCGGAAAATACGCCGACGGAAACGGATTGTACCTGTTTGTTCAGCCTTCCGGTACCCGCAGCTGGATTCAACGGCTCGTCGTCCGTGGCCGCCGCCGGGAGCTCGGTCTCGGCAGCGTCGCCCTCGTCCCCCTGGCCGAGGCCAGGGAGAAAGCACGGGTCAACCGCAAGCTGGCCCGTGAGGGCGGAGACCCTCTTGCCGAGAAGCGACGTGCTGAGGGAATACCCACGTTCGCTGAAGCCGCCTCGCGTGTGCTCGATCAGAATCGGGACGGATGGCGCGGCCGGCGTAGCCACCGCGAGTGGATGGCGAGCATGAGGCGGTACGCCTTCCCGCGCATCGGCAAGATGCCGGTCTCAGAGGTCACCAGCGCCGACCTGCTTGAGATCCTCACCCCTATCTGGCACCGGAAGGCCTCCATCGCCCGGCGAGTGCGCCAGCGGCTTCGGGCGGTCCTGGAATGGGCCGTTGCCATGGAGTACAGGCTTGACAACCCCAGCGACCGGATCGAACCGGTCCTGGGTCCTCAGCATGACGTTACCGAGCACATGCGGGCCTTGCCCCATCCGGAGGTGGCTGAGGCCATCCGGACGGTGCAGGCAGCGACGGCATTGCCGGCCGCCAAGCTGGCCTTCGAGTATCTGGTGTTGACGGCGGCCAGGTGGAGTGAGGTGCGCTGGGCCGAGTGGGCGGAGATCGATCGGGACGCTGGTGTATGGACCGTCCCGGCCAGGCGGATGAAGGCCAACCGCCGGCACCGGGTGCCGCTGTGCGGCCGAGCCCTGGAGATTCTCGAGGAGGCGCAAGCCCTGGGCGAGGGAGCCGGTTCTCTGGTGTTCACCCGTGGACAAGGGAAGCCGCTCACTGACAAGGAGCTGCGATGGCTGGTCCGCGAGCAGGGGATTGCAGCGGTGCCGCACGGGTTCAGATCCAGCTTCAGGGACTGGGCGGCCGAAGAGACCGACCATCCACGCGAGGTGATCGAGGCTGCCCTGGCGCATGTGGTCCAGAACCGGGTCGAGGCGGCCTATGCCCGCTCGGACCTGTTCGAGCGCCGCCGTGTCCTGATGGCCGACTGGGCGCGTTACCTGGCCCAGGGGTCGGGGGTTCGAAGGGGCCGGAGCCCCTCGCCAGCCCCAACGTATTACGTTGGGTAGGCTGGCTCCCCTTTACTACGCGTTGCGGACCGGCCCCGCTGTCCCCGCCTCGCACGACGATCCAGCGCGCCGCACGCTCCCCGTATCACGGAAAGTGCCGGCTCCGGCTGAGCAACGGTCCCGCTACCGGAAGCGCGCCTGCACCCGCTTCCCCCTCTTCCCGGGAACGCGACCGCATGCGGGCCCCGATCCCCGGCGGTGAGGTTCCCTCACAACCTCCTCCTCCACCTCTCCAAGGCCGTGGAAGCAACAGCAATGGTATGAGTCGGGATCGGATGAGTCAAGGTCCTGCTTCGGGGCAGGTGACTGATTATTCGGATACTTATGGACGACATGGGATGCTGGTGGACCGTATGGGAGGGCAATGGAAAGACTCCCGGCCTTGCCGCAAAAGGACTTGCCCGGCCTGAAGACGGAACAGTTTCCCGCAGCGGGTTTTGTGGTGGGTTATGATTTCCACCAGACACCCCTATACGCCTGCTCAAAAGTTCACATATAGACGCTTTATCGGAAGGGGGGACAGTTACTGCGATTGTGCGGGTTCGATACGCTCGCGAATTTCGGCAGCGAGTTCTTGAGCCTCGACCGTGGCTACCACCAGGGCCGGATTACTCAACTGCAAGGGGGAATACAATGCTAAAACAATGGGAACAGCAAATATGGGATAAAGCCAGGCGAAATTTCAAGCATGACCCTACTGGCACCCTATGTAAATTCGATAGCAAGGATAGGCCGATGTACCTCACTCAGTTCAACACCACCGAGCAGGAGGGGTGGCTTATCGACGACGAAACAAATGAGGCAGTTCACTGGAAAACTTATAGAGAGCGACGAGGCCTGGTTGGATGACATCGCCGACAAGCTGGTGACGGGCCTGACTCGATAGCAGGACGGCCCGGAGGGCCATTTTGAGGACGGCGTCCTGGGCTGCGGGCCGGTTACTTCGATTTTGCGGATTCCATGCGGTTGAAAAGATCAGCGGCGAGTTTCTGCGCCTCGGCTACTTGCTCCGCAGACATTTTTCTCCTCAGTGCGTCTCGCCACTCGACTGCGGTTTTGTAGCCTTGGGATGCAGCCAAGGCCATCCAAGCATATGCTTGCACGTCATTCTGCGGGACAGTCTCACCCTTGGCATAATGAAGGCCAAGTAAGAACTGGCCGGTTTCTCCCCCCTGCAAGGCCCCTTTGTGAAGCCACCGCACGGCTTCCCGGCCATTTTGGGGCACCCCTGCTCCGTCGGCATACATGTAGCCAATAGAGCTGTAGCCGAGCCCTGGGTCACGCTCAGCAATCTTGAGATACCACCTCTTAGCCTCGCTGCCGTTTATCGCCGTGCCTCTAAGGCCATAGCGATATGTCAAGGCAAGTGCGAATTGAGCCTCGGCATGTCCCTGCTCGGCAGCTTTACGATACCAGCGCACCGCTTCCCGGCCATTCCCCTCTGGGGTGCCCCTGCTCAAGCGCAAGAGGCGTTTGTCGAACTCATCATCTTTAAACAAGTCCGGGTCGCGCTCATAGGTGCTAATGTTATCGTACAGGCCGCCGACTTTATCCTGGGCTTCGGCATGTCCATTCTCGGCGGCCTTGCGCATCCAATGGACCGACCTAACGTCGTCTCTTGAAACTCCGTTACCCTTGGCATAGACGGAGGCGAGTTTGTATTGAGCCTCGGCGTCTCCCTGCTCGGCGGCCGTGCGGAGATGCTCAATATCCCGGTCCTCAGCAAATCCAAGCCGACATCCTGCCAGAACGACCAGGGCAACAAGTAAAACTGGCAACCGTCTGGTGCGGTTGTTTCGATTGGTCATAATTCCTATCAGCCCCTCAAAAGTTCACATATCCGCATATTATCGGAAGTAGCCGCTACTCATTCTAAAGGACTCCTACGGAAGCGCCTCCGAACTCCTGATAACCACAAGATAGAGACCGTTACCTCGCCCGCCCGATCGCCTCTTGTGGTGTCCCAGGAACCGCTTTTGTGCTCCGGCCCGTCACCAGATTCCCTCATAATCCTTGAGCTTTGCGGGGCAGGCTGCGTTTTCTTGCCTGCCGACGCACCTCAGTATCCCCTAAATGCTTTCCGAGGCGATTCTAACATTCTCAGAGGGCGAAGCCCTCGCTCGTGGTGGGCCATCGGGGGTTATCATCCGGATCTGCGTGAAAATAACGCGCACGGTTGCGCTGTGTTGCATTTTCTCAGGGTCCGACGACCCGCAGTACCCGGGATTTCAGAGACCTCCGGGATCGTGTCAGAAGCATGAGCCAAGGTTCCAGATTAACGGTTTGGAGCAGGAGGGGAGATCGACGATTTCCGCGTCGCGGGGGTCACCCCCGTGCCGTCATATGGGTGACATGGCTACAAAGTAGCGATGTGCAGGCAGGTGGTGCACGATTTAGACCATTGCAGAACTGCACTATCAGAGGGCAAAGCCCTCGCCGTTGTGGTCAAAGCTGTGCCCGGGAGTCCGCATTGGAGGCGGGTTGGCACGGATTGCCCGTGTCCTTTACGGTAAAGCGCAGTAGGGTGCGGGCCTGCGTGTGCCCGCCTCGCACGGCGCGTCGGCGGCGCCGCACGGGAGGGGAGGAAGTGGAGGGAGCGACCCCATGCTTTTTGGCGCTGGTGCGCCACCGGGCAGGGGAGATGGTGCACGCCAAAGTTCACCATTTCCCCTCCGTTTTCGGGGTCGCTCCCTCCACAGTGATCCCTGGCGGGAAGGCGATCGAGCGCTTTTTCGCGCTCATGGTTGATGAGTGTGTCTCCGTGTAGCGTTGTGTCCTGCTTGTTGCTCTATGTGTCGTTGTGTGTTGGTGTGTTGCACCGTGTACCGCTTCATGTCCGCGTCTTTCCCGAACCCATCTACGGCTCCAGCGCCTCCGCACCGAGCGGCACCTCAACGTCGGCTTCTGGCTGTGCACCCTCATCGACGAGGCCCTCGAAGAACACAAGACCACAGATGGCCAAAAGGCCGAGAAAGGCAAGCTCGGAGCATGCTCACAACCCGATATCTCCGATCGAGAGCACGGGCGGCTTGTCATCTCGCTCGACGGTCCTGGAGGAAGAGTCTCCGGGGTCGAACGATCGCAAGACTGTCCGCCAGTAACCGTTCGGCCAAGCCGTGGAAGAACTGTCGATCGGCATCCTCCCCGCAGCCATCAAGCGACATTGCGTCAGTGTCGCCGCTGAGCCACCAACG
>JAPVWS010000071.1 GCA_027493295.1 Candidatus Versatilivorator vitaminiformans
CATCGACAAGGCGGCGCTGGTCTACGGCCAGATGACCGAGCCGCCCGGAGCCCGGCTGAGGGTGGGGTTGACCGGCCTGACCGTGGCCGAATACTTTCGGGACGAAGAGGGGCAGGACGTTCTCCTCTTCATCGACAACATCTTCCGGTTTACCCAGGCCGGCTCGGAAGTCTCGGCCCTGCTGGGTCGCATGCCCTCGGCCGTGGGCTATCAGCCCAACCTGGCGACCGAGATGGGCGAACTGCAGGAGCGGATCACCTCGACCAAGAAAGGCTCCATCACCTCGGTTCAGGCCATCTACGTACCGGCCGACGACTATACCGACCCGGCCCCGGCTACGGCCTTCGCCCACCTGGACGCCACCACCAACCTCTCCCGCTCGATTGCCGAGCTGGGGATCTACCCGGCCGTGGATCCGCTGGACTCCACCTCGCGCATTCTGGATCCCCGCATCATCGGGGACGAGCACTACAACACCGCCAGAGCCGTCAAGCTCATCCTGCAGAAGTACAAGGATCTGCAGGACATTATCGCGATCCTGGGCATCGACGAGCTTTCCGAGGAAGACAAGTTGACGGTTTCCCGGGCCAGAAAGATTCAACGCTTTCTCTCTCAGCCCTTCTTCGTGGCCACCCAGTTCACCGGGTTGGAAGGGAAGTACGTACCGGTAGGCGAAACCATCCGAGGCTTCCAGGAAATCGTGGACGGACGCCACGACGAGGTGCCGGAACAGGCCTTCTACATGGTAGGCGGCATCGACGAAGCACTGGAAAAGGCCGAGAAGGCCCGGAAGGCGGCCTGATTCCCATGGCGGACTCGACTTTCAAGCTCTCGGTGGTCTCCCCCGAACGCCTGGTTCTCTCCGAGGAGGTGGAGGAAGCCCAGGTCCCGGGCAAGAACGGCTACCTGGGAATTCTGCCCGGCCATGCCCCCATGATGACGGAGTTGGATATCGGCGAGCTGTCCTATCGCCAGGGGGATCGAACCAACTATCTGGCGGTGACCTGGGGCTATTGCGAGGTATTGTCCGACCAGGTGATCGTTTTGGCCGAGCGAGCCGAGCGGGCCGAGGAAGTGGATCGGGAGCGGGCCCAGGCCTCCATGGAGCGGGCCAGGAAGAGGCTGTCGAACCTCCAGGATCCCGACACCGATTTCCTCAGGGCCGGAACCAGCCTGCAGCGTGCCCTGATTCGAGTGCAGGTGAGCCAAAAGGCAGAGGGGAGCGGCTAGCGATCAGTCATCCCGGACCGACCGGCGGGAGAGGCAAAAAAGGTATCCGCCAAGGGACACGATGGACAACGAAGGGCCGCGAAGAAAGACAAGGGGACAAATGAGTTTGTTCGCGACAGGGGGTGGGTCTCCCGACCGCGCTGCAAAAAACCTGAGACGTTTGCTGTTTTTGCCATACAATGGAGGTGTAGGAAGAGGCGATAGAGGAGCGGCGGGCCAACAGTAGCGTGGGGGAGATGGCCAGCATCGACGAACCCGCGGGAAAGGGGACGCCGCCGAAACCCTTGGGCGATGGCCGTCGAAGGGTTGGTTGAAGGGATGAAGAATCCTTCAACTGTCACCCGGCAGAACGCGGGTGGAGCGCTATCAGGATGACGAGCCAGTGAGCTGGGACATCGGTGAGAGCGGCGCTCTCGCCTTTTTTTTGGCCCGCTGCCGGATATTCACGGAAAGAGGTCTGTTCATGTCCATTCAATCCTTCTCGGTGATCGACTCCACGCTTCGGGAAGGCGAGCAGTTCGCCAAGGCCCATTACACCATCGAGGAGAAGGTCCGGATCGCCAGGGCGCTGGACGCGTTCGGGGTGGAGTACATCGAGCTGACGTCACCGGCGGCTTCTCCCCAGTCCTTCGAGGACTGCAAGACCATCGCCGGCCTGGGCTTGAACTGCAAGATTCTGACCCACACCCGCTGCCACATGGACGACGCGCGCAAGGCGGTGGCCACGGGGGTGGACGGCGTCGACATCCTTTTTGGCACCTCCTCCTATCTGCGCCGTTTCAGCCATGGCAAGACGATTGACGAGATCATCGAAAGCGCTCGAGTGGTGATCGACTTTATCAAGCAGTCGGGCTGCGAGGTCCGGTTTTCCAGCGAAGATACTTTTAGAAGCGAGGAAGAGGACCTGCTCAGGGTCTACCAGGCCGTGGACGAACTCGGCGTGGACCGGGTCGGCCTGGCCGACACCGTGGGCGTGGCCACCCCCCGTCAACTCTATATCCTGGTGTCGGAGCTGAAGAAGCGCCTCAAGGCCGACATCGAGTTTCACGGACACAACGACAGCGGCTGCGCCATCGCCAACAGCTTCACGGCCCTGGAGGCGGGGGCCACCCATATCGATACCAGCGTGCTGGGAATCGGGGAGCGCAACGGCATCACCCCGTTGGGAGGGCTGATTGCCCGACTCTACTCCTACGATCGGGACCTGGTCACCAAGTACCGGCTGGATCAACTGCATCGCCTGGACCGGATGGTGGCTGAAATCGTGGGGATCCAGATTCCTTTCAACAACTACATCACCGGAGAAACCAGCTTCACCCACAAGGCGGGGATGCACACCAAGGCGGTCATGCTCAACCCCGGAGCCTATGAGCCCATCGATCCTCAGGATTTCGGCATGGAGCGCACCATCAGCATCGGCCACCGTCTGACCGGCAAGAACGCCATTCAGAACCGGGCGCAGGAACTGGGACTGCACTTCGGAGACGCCGAGCTGCGGGAGATCACCCTGGAAATCAAGCGCCTGGCCGATGCCGGACCGCTGTCCACCCACCGCCTGGACAACTTGCTGAGGAGCTGGGTGGTGGCGTAGGGAAGTTTGAAGTTTGAAGTTAGAAGTTTGAAGTTTGAAGTGTGAAGTTAGAAGGGTGGAGTTTGAAGTTTAAAGGGGGACGTTTTAAGTTTGAGGGGTGACGGGTGGTCAGCGGAGGGTTTCGGGAACAGGCAAGCACCTGATGAACTGTCTGCGCTTGTTTGAAGGACTCCGCCGAGACCGACAAGACGCTATGCGTGTCGATCAAATAGCTCTTCACTCTCCACAATTCAAACTTCAAACTTCAAACTTCATCCTTCAAACTTCACACTTCTAAGGCTACACTTTTTTCATGAGTCTTAAGCAATCTCGAATGTTGATGTTGCGGCGCACGGAGGTCACGGTTGGGACGGCCGTGCTCTTTCTTTTGGCGGCGCCGGGTCCGCTGCCGGGCCAATCCGATTTCCTGCGCCGCTCCGAGGAAAAAGCCAGGCAGATTCTGCAAAAGACCGTGGAGGCTCTCGGAGGGGAAGCCTACTTGATGGCCCAAAACATCGTCCGCAAAGGGAAGTTCTACCAGTTTCGCCGGGACGTTCTACGGGGCTCCAACGAATTTAGAACGGTGGTTGCGCCCCCCTGGAAACGCCGGGTGGAGTTCGGCAAGAAAGCCCGGATCGTCCACATCAACGACGGCGAGCAGGGTTGGAAGATCGAGTACAAGAACGTCAAGACCCAGACCGAGGAA
>JAPVWS010000072.1 GCA_027493295.1 Candidatus Versatilivorator vitaminiformans
GAACGCATTGTCGAGGCCGTGCCGATCCTGGAGGGTTCTCCGGCCGAAGGAGGCTTGTGGTGTCCCACCGACGGCGTGGTCGACATCCACGGCCTGCTGCACGGTTATCTGAAGGCGGCAGCCTCGCTGGGAGCCCGGCTGAAAACTTCAAGCCGGCTGCGCCGGGTTGTGGTCCGCCAAGGCAGGGTTTGCGCTGTCCAAACCGAATCCGAAGAAATCACAGCCGATATCGTGGTCAACGCGGCAGGAGCCTGGGCCCGACAGATCGGTCAATTGGCCGGGGCCTCGCCGGTTCCACTGGTTCCCTACCGCCGCCATCTGTTCGTGACCAGGCCCCTGGACTGGGTCGAGCCTCAATGGCCCATTGTCTGGGACCTCAGCCAGGACCTCTACTTTCGCCCCGAATCGGGCGGCCTTCTGCTCTGCCCGTGTGACGAAGAAGCTCAAGAACCCGGGCCGGCGGCAGACGATCCGGCAGCCCTGCAAATGCTGGCAGACAAGGTGACCCGCTGCTACCGCAGGCTGGCCGACCTGCCCATTCGGCGATCCTGGGCCGGACTCAGAACCCTGGCTCCCGACGGTCGATTCGTGGTGGGATGGGACTCTTCGGTGGAGGGGTTCTTCTGGCTGGCGGGGCTGGCAGGGCACGGTGTGGCTGCCAGCTACTCGGTAGGACTTCTGGCTGCCAGCCTGGTCCTGCAAGAGTCTCCCAGCGCAGGCCCCGCCGCGTTCCGGCCGGGCCGGTTTCTCTGAGGGGCAGAGGCGTTGCGCCTTCGCCTCCCCGTTCTATCTCAAGTCGAGGCTGACCTTCACCACCTCGGAGCTGTCCGTTACGGTAAACTTCGCGCGCTCCCATTTTGGCGGGCCGAATCTGATGGGCGGGTTGTTGGAAATTCCCCAAGGCTCTTTGGGAAGACCCAGCCAGTTGTAGGTCATGAATCCGTCCCCGTCGAAGTCCTGCAGCACCTGAACCGCGTAATCCCCCGGCGCCACATCCTTGAACGTGAACTGAACCGACTCGCCCAGCGACTTGACGATTCCTTTCTTCAAGGGCTTTTTCAACTTCTTCCGTAGCAGAAACTGTGCCTTGTTGACCAGCGCAATGTGCACCCGGCCTTTTCCGGGCGTGACCTTGTTGATGGTGACATCCACGCCGGAGGCCGCAAACAGGGAGTCCTCAATGCACGAAAAAAGCAGCAGGAAAACGATTGAAACGAGTATTGGGTGTCGCACGGATCTGTTCCTTCCCTGAAACGAAACGAGTGCCCCAGCTCGATTGACGGCCAAGTCAATGATTGTACCGGAAACACCTCTTCCCGATAGTCCGCGGTGAGCACCTCGGGATTCACGGGCGCGCTTGACCGACATCAGTCCTGACTCTCCAATGCCGCGGCGTGGCGGCCCGCCTTGGGATCGCCGGCCACCAGAACCGTACCCTTCTCCGGGTCTACCTGAAGCATGACCGGACTGGCCACGCGTTCCACGAACTGCAGGCGGTGCCCTCGGCTCTTGAGGTCGTCGGCCACCGTCTTGTCGGTGCCCTCATAGAGGCTCAGGCTTCCTAACTGGGGATCAGGCTGGCTGAAGGATCCCGTGTGATGAGCGGTGGCAAAGCGCGGGACGGTGACGGCCCGAGCCGGCTCCATCCCGAACTCGATGGCGTCCAGCAGCAGTTGCAGGCTCACCTGGTCCTGATGATCGCCCCCGGCCACGCTGATGGCGATGACCGGCTTACCCTGCTTGAGAACGATGGTGGGCGTCAGGGTGATTCGAGGCCGTTTGCCGGGAGCCACCACGTTGGGGTGCCCCTCCCAGGTATTCAGGCTGACCAGGCGGGTCCCGTGGGTAACGCCGGTGCTTCCGCCTTCATCCACCTGGCTGCCCCAGCCGCTGGGGGTGGCCGCCACCACGTTGCCCCAGCGGTCGGCCACCACGCAGGTGGTGGTATCGCTGGACTCGCCGACACTGCGTGGAGCTCGCTTGCCGGACACCTGGATCGGGCGCATGCCGTAGGGATCTCCCGGGCGGACCTCGAGCGAGGCCTTGGCGAGGTCGATCAGTGGTCGGCGCAAAAGCGTGTAGGGATCCGACAGGAGGCTGTCCAGAGGCACTTCCACAAATCGTGGATCGCCATAGTAGCGATCACGGTCGGCCAGGGCCAGCTTCATGGCCTCGGCGACCACATGGATGTAATCGGCCGAAAGATGGCCCATTTGCCGAAGGTCGTACCCCTCCAGCAATCGAAGCGTTTGGGAGAGATAGGGCCCCTGGGTCCAGGCCCCGGCCTTGCAGACGGTATAGCCCCGATAGTCGATGGCGACCGGCTCCTCCACCCAGGTCCGGTGGGCGGCCAGATCCTCCTTCCGCAGCAGTCCGCCATGCTTCCGGTACCAGGCATCCAGCTCTTCGGCAATGTCTCCCCGGTAGAAGCGGTCGGATACGGCGCGCAACCCCTGAAGCCGCCCTCCCTCAGCCTGCGTTTCGGCCTCGATCAGGCGCCGCAGCGTTCCGGCCAGTTTCGGATGCCAGGGTTCCTGACCGGCGTCCAGGATCTCCAGCACCGGGCGGACGGCCTGGGCAAAGGTTCGGGTGCCGTACCGCTCCAGCGCGGTCACGCACAGGTCGATGACTGCCGGGACTGCCGCAGCCTGGAGGTTGTTGGGATCCCCTCCCTCCGGAATCCCGCCGATCTTGCTGAAATGCTCCAGCGTCGCCAGCTTGGGGGCCGCTCCCTGACCGGAGAGCACCTCCACGGCTTCACGCCGGGTGTCGTAAATGAGAAACGGGACCTCTCCTCCGATGCAGTATTGCCCGTAGTCGGTCACGCTGAGCGCCAGGATGACGGCCACCGCGGCATCGGCGGCGTTGCCGCCCTCGCGCAGAATCTCGATCCCGGCGTCCACCGCGCAGCTGTCGCCGGCGGCCACCGCCCCGACCCCGCCCGAAGCGTTCCAACTCATTTCAGTATCCAATGGTTCTTCCGATTCTCTCGGAAAATAGGCGACGGCCAACGCCAAGGCGACGCCCACCAGGCCAATCCATGCCAACTTCATCAGGACCTCCCTGTGAACCCGGCCGCGCCAAAAGCCTGCAGGGACTGCCGCCCCAACCACGCGCTCACGGACTCGGCCAGGGGAATCAAGCTAAAGTCTTATCACAAATGCGGCCGATCGCAAACGGGCAGTCGGGGATTGTGCCGCCCCGCGCAGGTCGTCCGGCCACTACACCGATCATCCGGCAGGAACGGGACTTGTTTCAAGTCGAAAACAGGTCGTTCGGCCGGGAAGCAAAGCGCCCGTCGGCCCCGAATTGAGTGAGGCCAAGCCTGGTCGCAAAGGTGTACAATGCGGCCATCTTCAGAGAAAGGAGAATCGCCATGAGCCACAAGGGCCTCCCGATTACTGCACTGCTTGCCATTGTTTTCGCTTTGGCTTCCTGCAGCCAGGTACAGCTTCCCCAATCCAACAATTCCTTTCCCGAGGGCTTGTGGCCCCAGTGGCGGGGACACGATCGAACCGGTTTATCCACCGAAACCGGACTGCTGCCGCAGTGGCCAGCCGGCGGTCCCTCCCTGGTCTGGTCCACTTCCGACCTGGGAGAAGGCTACGGAAGCGTCGCCATTCAGGGAGGCCGGATCTACGTCCAGGGCACCCGCGAAAACGACAGCACCCTGTTCTGCCTCGAGGAAAGCAGCGGCCGCACCCTCTGGACAGCGTCCCTGGGGGATCGATTGGACCACGGCCGCGGACCCGGTCCCCGGGGAACTCCCACCATTCACGAGGAACGCATCTACGTGCTGACCGAAAACGGCGACCTGGCCTGCCTGCAAGCCGCCGACGGCAAGACCGTGTGGCACCGCAACATCCTGAAGGACTTCAAGGGCGAGAATCCCAAGTGGCACATCAGCGAGTCCCCCCTGGTCGACGGCGACCGGCTGATCGTGATGCCCGGCGGGGATCAGGCCAGCCTGGTGGCTCTGAACAAGAATACCGGAGAGACCATCTGGACCAGCAAGGAGCTCAGCGACCGGGCCGGCTACTCCTCCTGCGTGGTGGCTGAAGTCCAGGGCATCCGCACCCTG
>JAPVWS010000073.1 GCA_027493295.1 Candidatus Versatilivorator vitaminiformans
GGTCCCGGCGATGGTTCTGATGATGCCCGTGGTATCGATCTGGCGGATACGGTGGTTGCCGGTATCGGCGATGTAGAGGTTGCCGGCCTTGTCTACCGCCACGCCTGACGGAAAGTTCAACTGTGCTTCGGCTGCCGGGCCGCCGTCTCCACCGTAGCCCGGTTCCCCGGTTCCCGCGATTACACTCTCGGTTCCCGTGGTATCCACTTTGTGGATGTAGTCGCTATTGATTTCGGTGATGTAGAGGCCGCCGCCGTCGCCGGAGTCGGCGATGTAGAGGTTGCCGGAGCCGTCCACCGCTATGCCTTTGGGTAGGTCGAGCAGCGACTCGAATGCCGGGTCTTCCCAGATCCAGTTGAAGCCCGACCCAAACTTCGCAACGGTTGTAATGGTTCCAAGAGCGTCCACTCGGCGAATGCGGAGGTTGCCGGTATCGGCAACGTGGAGGTTGCCGGCCTTGTCCACTGCCACACCTGACGGAAAGTGCAACTGCGCTTCGATCGCCGGGTTGCCGTCCCCACCGTAGCCCGGCTCCCCGGTCCCGGCGATGGTGTCGATACTACCCGCTGCGTCCACCCTGCGGATGCGTTGGCTGAAGTACTCGGCGACGTAAACATTGCCGTCGCCGTCCACCGCCACATCTACGGGAAAGTCCAGTTGCGCCTCGACCGCCCGACCGCCGTCTCCGCCGTCACCTGGCTTGCCGGTCCCTGCGATGGTCTCGATTCTCCAGTCGGCTTTCGTTTGGGGCCAAGCCGTCGCCACCAGCAGCAGGCTGCTGATGAGATTAAGCAGCAAGAGGCCAGACAATTTCATCAGAAATAGTTCTTCCTTTTCAGGGCTGAGCCACTTCCAGAATCGAGAATACGGACTTTCCATTGTTGATCAGGAAAAGCCCCTGATCACCACTGGACGCAATATCTGGGTCGACCACAATATCCAGGTCCCCATCGAGGTCCCAGTCCTGAGCGATCAGCCATAAAAACCAATTCCCGTATTCGGAGTGGTAGGTGTTGAGTAGCTTATTGTTGTCGATGCTGGATTCGGTGATGTCGGAGAAGGTGCGGAGGTCGTCCTTTCCCTTGAGCAGTTGCAGGTACATTCCGTCGTAGAAGTCTCTCCCAGGTGCAGAGCCGGCGCGGTTCAGCAGTACGTCGTTGATGCCGTCGCCGTCGAAGTCAGCAACGTCGATATCTACTACGATACCGAAGTCAATGACCTTCGGCAGTGTAGTCGCTGTGCTG
Organism: Candidatus Versatilivorator vitaminiformans; assembly: GCA_027493295.1. Taxonomy (GTDB): domain Bacteria; phylum Acidobacteriota; class Terriglobia; order Versatilivoradales; family Versatilivoraceae; genus Versatilivorator; species Versatilivorator vitaminiformans. The sequence continues at coordinate 1,245 of JAPVWS010000073.1, forward strand.
TCGGCGAAGCCGGGTCCCTCATTGCCCCATACGATGAGGCTTGGCGCGGCGGGATATTCGTGGCCGGCAATCAGCAGATCCAGGTGCCCGTCCCGATCCACATCGATCAGTTCCGAAGTGTAGTAACCGGCGTGTTCCATGCCGTAGCGCTTGGGCAAATAGGTTCTGTTGACGGTCATGTTCCCCTTGCCGTCGTTGATCAGGAAGGCGGGATAGAAAGCGGTCACGAAGGCGTCGGTATCCCCATCTCCATCCACGTCCCCAGCGGCCACGGAGTGAAAAAAGCCGATGAGGTACTCCAATCCTTTTACTTTCTCCAGTCTGCCGTCTGCCGTCGACAAGTAAAGCAACAACGGAGCGCCGGGATATGGCTCGGTATCGTACCCATGATCGGCCACGATTACGTCCGCCTTGTCGTCGCCGTTGAAATCGGCTGCGACTGCCTTGCGGGGGTGGTAACCACCGACGGCCTGGTCTGCCAACACACCTTCATCCTGGCTGTAGGTCCCGTCTCCCCTTCCGATCCACATTTCGAGACGTTGACGCTCAATTGTCAGCCACTTGCCGACAGCCATGAATAGGTCCAGGATCCCGTCGCCATTGAAGTCGGCGAATGCCCGTGCGGAACCAAATAAGGGCCACTCTATTCCCATGTCGCTGTAGTCCAGCTTGCGAATTCCCTCATATCCTGTAGAGGCCACGTCTCTGTCGAAAATCGGTTCCAGACGGGTAGCCGAATCGGCAGAGCCGGCGGTAATGGTGCACTTCACGATGTGACCTCCGCAGAAGTGCTCGCTCGATTGCTTCCAGGCATTGAATCTGTAGCCCACCTCGTGCCAGGGGATGAATACTTCATGGAACCCGTCATTGATAGGGATTTCACAGGTCTCTCCGGCGCCGCACAAATGGTTATCTGAGAGTGAACGCACACTGCCCCCCTGCGGCACGGTAATAATCAATAGCTTTCCATCCGTCTGCGGAGAGGGGCTCGGTTCGACTGCCGCGATCAACGGTTGTGGCACCGCCGCTACTGACAACACGACCAGCGTCACCAAGGCTGCCGAAGATCCTAGCAACATCGTGATTCCTTTCTCCCGAGCCCGTGTCGAAGACCGACTCCGTCACGATCCCGTGATGGCCTTGTTTTCAGAGAAAGGCCACCGTGGCGACTCTCTTCCCCTGGCAGGCAAGAGCACCCTCAACCGGCTCGAACGCACCCCCACCCAGGGCCTCGGCCGCTAACACAAGATCGATCACGCCCCCGAGATCTTGCAATCGTTCTCGGTCAAACTGTGTCTGTAATCCCATCCTCACCCCGCCGATGAGGTCACCCTCGACCTCGACGCCACGGACGATTCCCTCCACGGGGAGCAGGAGCGAGGCTACTTCCACGGCTACTACAAAGGCAGCTAGGTCAGCCGGCGTGTCCCAGACCGTGGGATGATGGTAGCTGGCGTCGCTAGTGGCTTTCAGCTTCGGTGAACTGGTGGCATTCGCCGAGGCAGGCGGGACCCACTCGTTGTCCCCGAAGAGGACCATCTTGTCGTAGACGTCGTCGATGTCGACCGGGAGCCAGCATGCCGGTCGTGAGATAAATCCTTCCATCGGGCAATGAGGCCGCATTCGGGTAAATGTCCTGCACGACCCGGAAAGATAACGTGGTCGGCGTTACGGTTCCCTGAGGAACCAAGCCCTGCCCAAGGGAGCTGACGTAGCCCTGGACAAGGAGCCCGAGTACTTGCGGGTTATCATCGCCTCAGCGTAACGGTCCGCCAGGGGCTGGTTTTCCTGCAGCAACTGCAGACGCTTCACTGCCTGTTCTGCTTCCTTCTGCCGGGAGATCATTGTCCGCCTCTGCTGCTTGTCCCGGTCCTGTGCGAGGACCCTGCCCCCACAAGTACTGCGGCAAGCGCGAGGATGTAAGTTTTCGTGGGTAAATTCCTCTCTTTCCAACACAGGAAGACCGCGGGCCACAAGCGCTACCGGATCCAAGTGCCACCTGACCCTCCACCGGGAAGGTTGCCTCCTACTTCTCAGCCAAGAGGTTACCCGGTCCTTGATGGATCACAACATAGAATACACAACACAAGTGACTATGGAGTGAGGGCACACACGATTGCGGTGATAATATGGTGAGGGCCCGTAACAAATCGTTATGTTTAACGCCCGACCAGCGGGTCGCACCGCGATTCCGGCTGGTCTGGTGAATTGGTACAGCGAACCGGGGGAGACTATCTGTGACCCCTTCCTGGGGACGGGCACTTGCGGGATTGCCGCCATGCAGTGCGATTGACACTTAAAGGGACTAGAGATCGAGCCACGTTTCTCCGGGATCGCGGTCGATCGGATCCGCACCTCGATCAGGTAAGCGTTCGTCGACTTACGTCGACTTATGACGCCCATCGCTGTCGACATCGACGATTCGCCAGACACCCGAAGTTCTAGAGTTGACCTTTACTCCTGAGGTGGACGGGGGGACCATCGAGGTTCAGGTATTGCGCGACGAACGCCGTTTCCATGATGGGGAGTGGAGCAGTGTTGTTCTCGAGGTATCGCTATCGGCAATGGCGGCTATCCAGCAGGCCACCGAGGCATACCTGGGTGTGATCCCGGTGAATTGGGTCGATGGTTCAGGTGGTCACGGCGATCTAGTTCTCAGTATTCAGGAGGCCACCTTATTGATCCGGGTAGTCCGAGGAGAAAAGACTAAGGAAAGGACGCAAAAACGAAGCTTTACCAGACCCATGCCCAGTTATCGGAAGGTCCTGTGTATTACTGTAGGATAAAAGTTGAGATTGCGGTCACGGGAGGGCTCGCCTGAGCTCATTGGGCATGGAGCCATCTGAAGCCAAGGACAGGGCGACCCCGATGACTCGATCAGGTCGAGGCCAGTTATCATTCCTTTCGTCCGGAGATGATTCATACCCAGGTTTTCCCGCCGTTGACCTATGCAATCCGATGGCTTCCGTTGTGCCGTCATCCAGTTCCAAGGCCAAAAGGCCCCCTGAGCCACCCGATACTGCATCACATGTGTGGAACAGGACATGAAGACTTCTATGGAGGTCCCTTCTGCCCCGAGGTCTCAGAAGTTGGCAATTGTCCGATATTTGAATCTGTGGCCTCCAGGACGGCGGAGGGTTGGGATGACGAGAATAGAGTTTAAGGCGGGCCTCTCCCGAGTTAAGTAGTTGAAAGATTTCTTCTTTTCCTTTCTGTGTAAGGGACATGGTCTGCGGAAGTTCCCCCTCCAGCAAGAGCATCCCCCAGTCTTTGCGCACATACTCCTCTGAGAATTCCTCAAGGCCAGCTCTCTTGGGTGCTCGTTTGGCCTTCACCCTCCAAGGTCTTTGACCGTAGGGTTCGTATTGGCAAGGGGCTCTCATCGTGTTGTCCTTTGAGCTTCTGATGACATGACCCGCCGTGAGGACGATAGAGTTGCCGTCCCTTGCGGAGATGACAAAGCCCGAGCCGGTTCCACCTTGGCCTCCGGTTTCGCATCTCACAATTCCCGTTGCTTGGATAGCTCTGTACTCAGCCGCGGACCGGGCAGGGCGGCGGTTGTCCCCGTTGTATGTAAAGATTTCGAGCCCTCCTACGAGGGCTATTTGCATTTCTTCAATTGACCCGAGGGAGCTGATGTAGCCCTGGACGTAGGAGTCGGAGTACTTGCGGGTTATCATCGCCTCAGCGTACGGGTCCGCCAGGGGCTGGATTACCTTCAGCAATTGCCGGCGCTTCTCTGGCTGTTCTGCTTCCTCTTGCCGGGACTTCATGGTCCGCCTCTGCTGCTTTTCCCGGTCCTGTGCGAATGCAGGCGGGTCGAACCCTACCCCGACAAGAACTGCTGCAAGCGCGAGAATGTAAATTTTCAAGAGTGAATTCCTCTCTTGCCAGCACAGAGAAACCGCCAGCTCAGAATGCATACTGAATCGTAGACTCTAGTTACAGCCAGTTGCACCGCAGCAACTCTCAATGAGCCCCTGAAGCATCGGTTACACTAAGGGCGAAAATGCTCAAGAGCGCAATGTGGAATTTCGAAGAGGAGAATTCGCTATAGTTGATTCGACAAAGCCGCGTGCATTTTTCTGAAATTTTCTGAAGAATCCGTTGCAGGGCGAGTTTCATCACGGGAGCCTGTCGAGTAATAATTGCAGTTTTTCCAAGCTCTTTCCGCCTTTGAGGTGTGCGCGGACATTTCGGCCTGCTGCATGCCAAGGGATACATCCGAGCCGGAAATATCCCCGAAACATCCCGACCACATCCAGCGCGTTTTCCAGGCCTGGAGAGCCCAAGACCCGGAAGCGGCCAAGAAAGAAGCGGCGGCACTCCGCCAAGCCATCGCTGATTCCGATTGGGACACCGTCGAACGCCTTGGTGGCCTCGACGCCGTCGTGGGTGGGATCGACCTAGCGGACGAGGAAACAGCGGCCTCAGCCAGCGGAGGATTGGTCGACAATTTCCGGCTCTGGAGGTTAAGCTCGTGGCGTCAAATGACCGCAATTCGAGAATCATTGTCAAACTGGGCAGATTGGCCCTGTTTTTCCTACTCCCTCACAGGGCGACCCCTGGCCGCTGTGGTTGCCTCTTTTCAGGAGGAACGTTACGGGACGCAGGTTTTCCCGTGCCCTCATCACCTAGAGCGACGCGGCTGTGCGCGCGTCCCCCTGACGTCCGGCGGAGATGGTTACGCACAATAGCGGAGAAAGAAGAGGCAGCGCCCCGGTACCTTTCTGAGAAAGCCCTTGCGCGGAAAATCGCGTAGAAGTTGGTCAGGAAGTCGACTCGAAGAACAGCAGACCACAGACGGCCGGCGGCCGAGAGGGCAAGGTTCGACGTTGCACACCACCCTAGATCACGATCTGGAGCGCCGGCAGCTTGCCTCTTCACTGGACGAACTCTGACTCCCAGACTCACGGTTGATACTCGGCTGGCCTGTGTCCTCCGGCGTCCTAGAGGGTCCAGCGGATTCCTTTTCAAAAAACGGGACGAAATGAGGGAATTATAGTCGGCTGATCATTATTAAGTTTCTTATTATTAGCAGCTTACAATCGATGGGTTGCAGGTCGTGCAGCAACTGACCGTGCAGCGCTGGGGACGTTGTTGAATTACTGGAATAACTCGATCAGCCGCTGCTGAGTGGCTTTGATTCAATTGCGTTCTCTATGCGCTTTTTAAGTTATTCCAGTAATTCAACAACGTCCCCTATTCACGTCCGCTGAAGTCAAATCGAATGTGCCCTCGTGCCCTTGGTATCCCGTCGCGGTGGGCCTCAACGCCTTAGTGCCCCTTCGTAGTCCTTCGTGTTCCTTCGTGGATATCTTTTTTGCCTGCTTTTCGATCTGATACAGGACACTAGGCGTGGGAGAGGACCTTCTCGGTGACGTAGGGGACGGTCTGGGGGCCCTCGGGGAGCACGGCCACGCGGCAGTCCGGTCCCGAAGCCGCCTGCAGCCGCCTCACCAGGCCGCCGATGTCACGAACAGGTTTGAGGTGAGCTGCCAGAACCTCGGATTCCGGCAGGGTGGAATAGAGGTAGACCTGCGACTTCATCAGGATTTTGGCCAGGATCTGAACCTGCCACTGATCCTGGATGGTCTCGGAGTGGTTGTGAATGTTGGAGAGCACCTCGGCGGGGGACTGTCCTGAGCGCAGCAATTGGCCGAAGGGACCCTCGGAAGGCAGGCCGTCGCAGCACTCAGAAGCCATGATAATGGTTCCACCCTGCTTGACGATGCGGGCGGCGGCGGACATGCCCTTGACGGCCTGGTAGAGATTCAGATCCAGGGGGAACCCCGAATTGGTGGTCACGACCACGTCGAAGGGTTGCTCCACCGGTCGCATGACCGATTCTCGTGCAAACCGGCATCCCTCGTCGTGAGCTTCCTTCCAGTCTCCCACGAAGACACCGGTAATTTCCCGGTCCTTGTTGAGGGTGACGTTGACGATGAAGTCCGGCCGGACCAGGGCGGCAATTTCCGACATCTCCCGGTAGATGGGATTGTTGGCGGTCTCTCCCCAGGTGGCATTGGGGTTGTCGATCATCGGAGCCGAGTGGTTCCGCAGGATGCTCTCGAAGGCCCCCACTCCCAGCAATACCGCCTTGGGTCCTCCCGAGAATCCCGCAAATAGATGGGGCTCGATGAATCCCGTCAGGATTTTGAGCCGGGCCTGTACGAAATCCTTGTTGACCCAGACCTGGTTGCCGTATCGGCTGGCGCCGAGATGAACCATGCTGGACTTGTCCCGAGGTTGGTGCTGCACGATGTGGTAGTTGTCGAGGATCTCACGCCCCAGCATGGCCTCCAGCTCCTGGGGCGTGTTGGACCGGTGGGTGCCCACGGCGTTGATCAAGGTGATGTTTTCTTTCGGCACCTGGTCCAGTTCGGACAGCACGATCGGCAGTACCCTGTCGCTCGGCATGGCCCGCGTGCGGTCCGGAAAGATGATGGCCACCGAGGTATCGGCTGTGGCCAGTTCGCGCAGCGGGGCCGCGCCCACCGGGTTGCGAAGCGCATGGAGCAGGGAGGCGGCTTCATCCTCCAGTCCCTTGACGAAACGGGGCTCGATGACCTCGACTCCCCGTTCCGGAAAATCGACCTCGAGACCGTTTTTTCCGTAGGCCAGTGTTACCTTCATGTCCTCTCCCGAGATTTCCAAGATCGCCGAGTGGTTGGATCGCTTTCCCGGACCCGCGGCCATTCGGGCGCGATTGGAAGCGGTGTCCAATGCAATGTTGACCCGCTCCGGCGCTTATTATACTTTGATTCGGACCGCAGCCGGAGTCTCGGGTGGGCCGGCCCGACCTTCACCGGGTGAAGGAATTGAAATAGAGGCTGCCGGGGCCGGATTGGGCGGCCCGCAACCCACGGAAAAGGTGCCATGCGAGAGAGCGACTTTTTCGATGAAAAGGACGTCAGAAAGCCGACCAGTCTGACCTGTCCTTTCTGCGGCCGCACCTATCAGTACGAGGTGCGCTGGCGGCAGCGGCTCAAGAAGAAACGCCTGCCCGGGGGCGCTTCTTCAGAGGACCGCCGGCGGTTCAGCAAGGCTCAGTCCTACCTGGTCCGGATCGACGACATGGTCGGCTGCCAGCACGGGGGATGCCGCCGGCGGTTCGAGATTGCCAGTTTTCAGACCGTCGTCTTCCTTTCCGAATCCGAACCTGTCTCGGACGCAACCCGCAAGCAGCCTGCCAGAACCCCAGCCCGCAGGAATCGAAATCGAAACCACCGCCACCGCCGAGGTTAGTGTCCCGTCTCGGAAATGAGTCAGCCCTGTTTCCGAGAAAGAAAACGGGACCGGCGAATCAGATCCCCAGCAGGATCTTGCCGAACTGTTTGGCGTCCTCCATCCGCTGATGAGCCTCCCCGGCCTCCTTTAGAGGAAAGACCCGATCGATCGGCGGGCGCAAATCGTGCGTCGAGCAAAGTTGAACCAGGGCATCGAACTCCTGCGGGCTGGCCATGGTGGACCCCATCACCGTCACCTGCTTCCAGAAAATCCGCCTCACTTCGATCTGCCGGGCGGCTCCCAGGGTAGCGCCGTAAGTGACGATTCTTCCGGCGGGCCCGATCAGGTGCAGCGCTCTTTCGAAGACGCTGCCGCCGCTGCCGTCGATGATCACGTCCAGCGGCCGACCCTGCAGCAATTGGCGCAGCTTGCGGCCCCACTGCTCGTCCCGATAGTTGACGCCGCCGACCGCCCCCAGCGCGCGGGCGCGTTCGATCTTGTGGTCGCTGCCCGAGGTGACGAACGTGCTGGCGCCCAGGCAATGGGCGATCTGCAGGGCCAGGGAGGCCACTCCTCCGCCCACGCCGGTAATCAGGACCGATTCGCCGGCCGTCACCTGGGCCCTGGTGACCACGGCCCGGTAGGCGGTCATTCCGGCCAGCGGCAGCGCCGCCGCTTCCTCGATGGTTAGGTAGGCCGGCTTGGCACGGATGTTGTCGGCCGGAACGACAACCATCTGCGCATAGGTGCCATTGTCGGGCATCCCCAGAATGCGCATGCCGGGCCCCTGGGCCTTGATCTCCGGTCCCCAGTCCAGGCAGGGGTTGATCAGTACTGCCTGGCCCAGCAGGTCGGTGGATACGCCGGAGCCCACGCCGGCCACTTCGCCTGAACCGTCCGAACCCAGGATGGTGGGAAGCTGAATGTTGGCGTACAGTCCCTTGCGGATCCAGGCGTCGCGGTGGTTCAGCGCGGCCGCCTTCAGACGGACCAGCACCTCGCCGTCTCCGGGAACCGGGTCGGAAATCTCTTCCCACAGCAGCTTTTCGGGACCACCCAACTCCTTCAGCACGATCGCTTTCATTGCAGTTACCTCACCTGTATTCGAACCCCGCCCGGCTCAGGACTCCCTGAGCCAGCGATAGACCTCCCCCAGACGGGGGCGCTTGCCATACATCAGTGAAGCCGTCCGAAAGAGCCGGGAGGCTCCCTTGACGGCCAGGAAAATTCCCAGAATCAGCACGGCGGTGGAGATCAGCACATCCACCAGCGGGACCTCGTCGGTACTTAGCCGCAGCAGCATGGTGACCGGCGCCGTCAAGGGGAAGAACGAAAAGGAACGGGCCAGCCAGGAATGGGGCTGCTGCATGAGAGACGCGAGCAGAAACATCGGAATCATGCTGGTCATTGTCCAGACAACCGACAGTTGCTGGCTTTCCTGGGCAGAGTTGCCCAACAGGCCGGTGCCCGCCATGAGGCCGGCAAACAGGAGATAGCCGAGGACCACGTACATCAGGCTCAAGAGAATCTGTCCGGGAGACAGGGTCATCAGGGTCAATATCAGGCTGGCAGGCAGTACCAGCAGCACCACGTAAAAGGCAACCTGCAGCAGCCCGGCCGCGTGGCCACGGCTTCTTCTTCCAGCCGCCCACTGGCCAGGCTGGCTCGCAGCAGTGCGCTCAAATGCCTCCGCCCGGTTCGGGTCAGTTGAGAGAAGATGCCCTTTTCAGCAGCGTAGACGACGATGTCGCCGCTCTGCAGATAATCGGCTTCCAGCAGGAAGACCGCACTGAGATCGCCCTCTTTGAGGTCCGCCAGAGCCTTGTCCAGATCGTCATAGGCCACCAGGTTGGTGTGAACCCCGGCGCCGGGCACCGGGAGCGGGTTCGTCGAAACGGTTGGGCGGGTCGTTTCCTGCAAGCTGAAGTCCAGAACGCGGGCGCGGTCAACGACGCCGGCCGGTCCTAGATTTGCCTGTGATTCGCGGAAGCTCTCCCGGGACAGCATGCTGGCCGCAAAGAGTCCGCCGATCATGAGCAGCGGCAGTCCAAACAGCGTGAACAGGTAACCCTTGCGGGTCACGGTCACCAGGAACTCTCGCTTGGCTATGGCCCAGACCTTATTCATGAGTTATCCCGCACCACCCGAATGAAAATCTCGTGGAGAGGGGTTCTGGCGCGCTGGAACGATTCGATCTCGGCGCCCGACTCCACCAGCCAGCGGAGGAATTTTGCCGCTTCCACTCCCTGCTTCAGGTAGACGGTAGCTGCAGCGTTGTGGCGGGTGAAACGGTCAATGAGCTCGCACCTATGGTATTCAGCCCCGGAGTGCACCAGGAAGGAAGGCTCGGAGTAGCGGTTCTGAATATCCTCGAGGTCCCCGTAGAGCACCTGGCGTCCCCGATTGATCATGAAGACCCGGCGGCACAGCGATTCCACCAGCGACATCTGGTGCACGGACAGCACCACCGTCTTTCCCTCGGCGGCCAGTTCCTGAATGGACCGGACCAGCAGATGAACGTTGATGGGATCCAATCCGGTGAAGGGTTCGTCCAGGATGAGGATGTCGGGGTCGGAGACAACCGTGGCTATGAATTGGACCTTTTGCTGGTTGCCCTTGGAGAGCTCCTGGACCGGGCGGTTCCGTAAATCGTCGATCTCCAGTCTCTTGAGCCAATCGCGAGCGTTGCTGCGCACCCGCTCGATGGGGACGCCCTTGAGCGACCCAAGGTATTCCAGAACCGCCATCACCCTTTGTCGAAAATAGAGGCCGCGCTCTTCAGGCAGGTATCCGATCCGGTTCTTGTGGGTCTCTGAAATGGGCTGCCCCTGGATTTGAATGGATCCGGCGTCCGGCCGAATCAGGTCGAGAATGAGGCGGATGAGGGTGGTCTTGCCGGCTCCGTTCGGTCCCAGGAGGCCGAAGATTTCGCCGCCGCCGATCTCGAACGAGGCACCATCCACGGCGACGACCGAACGGAAGTTCTTGCTGACGTTCCGAACCGAAATGACGGCGTTGGGGGAGACCATAAGCGGCATACCTTATCACGATGGCCATACCCGGACTAAGGCAATATTCTTCCCCTCCAGGCACCGACTCTTGGGTGTCCATTTCGAAGGCTTTTGACTATAATGTCCCGGTTTTTTAGGGGCCAAAACTGCCGTTTCCTGACGGATTTCGGCAGGGAAGCGCCTTTCGCTGGGCCCCCGCTTTCCCGACGGGGAATCTCCGGTCGTTACGGAATCCATGGCAACCGAATCAGCGGGTCCCAAGAGAACAGGGCTGAAACGCGTGCGCTCGGGGAGGGCGCTGGTGATCGAAGCCTTGTTGCTGATGGGTTTGTGGCTCCATCTCAGCGGCCGCTTCGACCCCTTCCACCTGGCGCTGGGCGTGGGGTCGGTATTGCTGGTGATGTGGATCAATGCTCCCCTCAAGCAGACCCAACTCTACAGTGGCGATACGTTTGCCTGGGACCGGGCCAACTACTGGGCCCTGCTGGCCTATTTGCCCTGGCTGGGGTGGGAGATCCTGTTGGGCAGCATTCAGGTGGCCTACCTGGTATTGCACCCCAGGATGCCGGTGGAGCCTTGCCTGATCTACTTCCGGGTGAATCTGCCCAACCTGGCGGCCAGAGTGATCCTCGGGAACTCCATCACCCTGACTCCGGGAACGGTGACGATCCGAATCCGGGGGAATGAATTCGTGGTCCACGCACTGACCCGGGCATCGGCGGAAGGCCTGATCCAGGGCACCATGCCGCAGAGAGTTTCCAGGATTTTCCATGGCCCTCGGGAACAAGTCGTTACCCATGTCCGAGTGGTCAAGCTGAACGGCTCATCCGCAAATTGATGGAAGACGTCTTTCTCTACCTCGCCATCGTCCTGTCCGTCATCATTCCCTTGCCCTTCTACCGCGTGTTGAAGGGACCCACCATATTTGACCGGCTCCTGGGTGCAAGCGCCATAGGCACCAAGACGCTGGTGCTGGTCTGTCTGATCGGTTTTCTTTACGGGCGGATCGAGTTGTTTGTCGATATTGCCCTGGCCTACGCCATCCTGAACTTCATCGGCCTGGTCGCCGTGGCCAGATACTTCCAGAGCCACCCCGAGGAAAGATGAGCGCCTTCAGAGAACTGCTGGCATTGACGATGGTTTTCGCGGGGAGCTTCTTTCTGCTGGTGGGCAGCGTGGGAATTTTGCGCCTGCCGGACATTTTCTGCCGAACTCACGCGACCAGCAAGAACGATACCCTGGGCATCTTGCTGGCCGTGGGAGGCCTGGCAGTGTTCGAGGGGTTTACGCTGACAAGCCTCAAGCTGGTCACGGCCCTGGTCTTCGTGGCCCTGGCCTACCCCATCGGGTCTCATGTGCTGGTCAATGCGGCTGCACGCTTCCACTGGCGGCGACAGCCCGGTGGCGCCCCGCGGCGTGAAACAGGAGAGAACCCGTAATGTATTGGGGACTGGAGACCGCCCTGGGCTTGTTGTTGCTGGCGTCAGCGCTGATTGCTCTTCGCTTGAAGAACCTGTTGGCAGCCGCGGTGACCCTTTCCGTCTTCAGTTTCATATCGGCCTTGATCTACCTGGTGATGGGGGCGGTCGACGTGGCTTTTACCGAAGCCGTGGTGGGCGCCGGCATCACGGGAGTGCTG
>JAPVWS010000074.1 GCA_027493295.1 Candidatus Versatilivorator vitaminiformans
CAGAAGGCCAAGGGGTTGCGCTCGGAGTATGTGATCATGGTTCGAGGCAAGGTGCTGCAGCGCGATCCGGAAACGGTGAATCCCGCCATCGGTACCGGCGAGATCGAAGTGCTGGCCTCTACGCTGCTTCTCCTGAACGAATCCAGGACCCCTCCGTTCCCCATCGAGGACGACACTTCCACATCCGAGGACCTGCGGCTCAAGTATCGCTACCTGGACCTGCGCCGCCCCGGTCTCAGCCACAATTTCAAGCTGCGTCACCAGGCCACCATGGCCGTACGCCGCTTCCTCGACAGCCAGGGCTTCTACGAGATCGAGACGCCCTTCCTGACCAAGTCGACGCCGGAGGGGGCTCGCGACTACCTGGTGCCCTCCAGGCTTCACGCCGGGGGTTTTTACGCCCTGCCTCAATCGCCCCAGCTTTTCAAGCAGCTCCTGATGGTTGGGGGCATGGACAAGTACTTCCAGATCGTGCGCTGTTTCAGAGACGAAGACCTGCGGGCCGACCGGCAACCGGAATTCACCCAGATCGATATCGAGATGTCGTTCGCCCAGCCGGAAACCGTCTTCCGGGTGGTGGAGCCGATGATGGCGGAGATATTCAAGTTGACCGGCCATCAAGTCCGGACGCCGTTCCCCCGTATTCCCTATGAGGAGGCCATCGGCCGCTACGGCACCGACAAGCCGGACACCCGCTTCGGCCTGGAGCTGGTCGACTTCAGCCAATGTCTGGGTCAGACGGAGTTTCCGCCCTTTCGGAGTGCCCTCGACAATGGCGGGCAGGTCAAGGGAATCCGGGTTCCAGGCTGCTCCGCCTACTCGCGGAAGCAGTTGGACGATCTTGCGGCCGTGGCTCGAGTCTTTGGCGCCCCCGCGCTGGCCTATGTCAAGGTTCTGGACTCCGGTGTCCAGTCGCCGCTGCTGAAGCACCTGGGAGAGGCGGGATGCCGCGGCCTGGTGCAGCAGGCCGGGGCGGAACCGGGAGACCTGGTTCTGCTGGTTTCCGGGAGTCGGAAGGTGGTCGCGGATTCCCTGGGCGCCGTCCGCCTCCAATTGGCCAGGCAGGAGAACCTCATCGACCTGCAAGCCAACCACTTCCTCTGGGTGACCCAGTTTCCCATGTTCGAATACGACGAGGCCGAGAAGCGGCACGTCGCCTGCCATCACCCCTTCACTTCGCCCATGGAGGAAGACATCCCCAAGCTGGAGAGCCACCCCGGGTCGGTACGGGCCAGAGCCTACGACCTGGTGCTCAACGGGGTGGAGATCGGCGGGGGCTCGATTCGTATTCATCGCCAGGATCTCCAGTCCAGGGTCTTTCGTGCGCTGGCATTGGGCGAAGAGGAAGCCCGGCTGCGCTTCGGCTTCTTCCTGGAGGCATTGGAATACGGTGTGCCGCCCCATGGGGGAATTGCCCTGGGGCTGGACCGCATCGTGATGCTGCTGACTGGTGACAGTTCCATTCGGGATGTCATTGCCTTTCCCAAAACGGCCCGAGCGGTCGACCTGATGGCCGATTGTCCGACCTCGGTGAATCAGAAGCAGTTGGACGAGATTCAGGAGGGGCCACCAAGGGGTTGGAGAAGGCTCGGGAGGGTTCCGCCAAGGTTCGGGTACGGAGAAGATATTTCCACCAAGGGTGCCGGTCGGCTTTCAGAGATTTGGCCCGCCGGACATGCCCCCACCGCGCCATCGGGTGAACACCCCCGGGAGCGCGGGCGTCCCGCCCGCATGCTGTTCGGAGAATTGTCATGTCGAGGATTCGTCTTCTGCCGGAGGCGTTGGCCAATAAGATCGCCGCGGGAGAGGTGGTGGAACGTCCGGCCTCGGTAGTGAAGGAGTTGATGGAAAACTCCCTGGATGCCGGGGCCCGCAACCTGGAAATCACCGTCCAGGCGGGCGGAAAGCGCCTGATCCGGGTGCTGGACGACGGGGAGGGCATGACTCCCGACGATGCCTTGATGGCCTTTGAGAGGCACGCCACCAGCAAGATCCGCCGGGCCGAAGATCTCAGCCGGATCCACACCCTGGGATTCCGCGGTGAGGCGCTGCCCAGCATTGGCGGAGTCTCCCGCCTCTTGATGGAGACCCGGGCGGAGGGAGAGAGAGTGGGCACGGCGGTGGAAATCGCCGGTTCCCGGATGGTGGGGGTGCGGGAGATTGCCCGTGCCGTGGGCACCACCCTGACGGTGCGGGACCTGTTCTTCAACCTGCCGGCCCGCAAGAAATTCCTGAGGGCGGACCGCACCGAGCTGGGCCACGTCGTCAACGTCGTGACCCAGTACGCCCTGGCTCATCCGGAAGGCCGCTTTTCCCTGGCCGGGCCAGGGGCCAGGCAGTTCGACTTTCAGGCCGTCGATCCCTTGCGCGACCGCCTGTTCCAGGTTTTTGGGGCGGATCTGCTCCGGCGACTGGTTGAGCTGGAGGAGGAGTTGCCGCTCCCGTCCCACTCCGGATCACCCCGGGATCCGCGCTCGGGAGAAAAAGTCCGGATTCACGCCTTCGTTTCCAAGCCGGAAGTGCAGAAGCCGAATCGCCAGTCCCTCTATTTCTTCGTCAACCGCCGAATGGTGCGGGACCGGATTCTCATGCACGCTCTGGGTGAAGCCTACCGTCGCATCCTTCCGGACGGAACCTTTCCGGTGGCCCTGGTCTTTATCGAGATGCCCTTTGGAGAAGTGGATGTCAACGTCCATCCGTCCAAGACCGAAGTGCGTTTTCGCCGGCAGTCGATGATTCACGACTGCCTCCGCGAAGCGGTTCGCAAGGCGTTGATGGAAGCCCGGCCTCAAGCCGCCTTCTCGATTCAGCCCGAGGGAATAGAGGTGGAACCGACAATTGTCCCCGAGACGCCGGGCCCGCGTTCTCCGACCTGGCTGTCCCGTTCGGGCCGGACCGGTGTTGCCGGAACTGCCCCCCTGCCGCTGACGGTGGGGGAGCCGGTTCCTGCCGGACTGGAGCCCCGGTCCGACCTTCAAACGCCTGACGGGCCGGCAGCAACGGATGCCCTTCCTGCTCCGGCCCCCGGCCGGGATCCCTCGCCCCCCATCTGCGCCGCCGCGGCGCTGGTCTCGAGAGAACAGGCCGAGGCCATCCAAGCCGCCTCCTCAATCACGATTTCGCCCGCTCACATCCACCCCCTGGGCCAGATCGAGGACAGCTTCATCGTGGCCAGCGATCGCGGATCCCTGCTCATCATCGACCAGCACGTGGCCCACGAGCGGGTGCTCTTTGAGAAAGTCCTCAGGCAGCGCGGCCAAGGCAGGGTGGAGAGCCAGCGATTGCTGTTGCCGCTGATTGTCGAGTTGAACCCCCGCCAGCAGATCCTGCTGGACGACCTGACTCCGGAACTGAATGCCTGCGGATTCGAAGTGGAGCCCTTCGGCCGCCGAACACTGGCCGTCAAGGCACTTCCCGCCGACCTCAGTGCCTCGGACTGCAGCAGGCTGCTGGGCGAACTGCTGGAGGGCCTGGAAAATGAGGCTCGCGAGGTGAGCCTGGAGCGGCTGCAGGAGAAGATTGCCGCCTCGGTAGCTTGTCATGCAGCCATAAAGATAAACACCCACCTGGATCGGTCCAAGATGGTCTGGCTGATCGACGAGCTGCTCAAGACTCGATACCCCATGACCTGCCCCCATGGCCGTCCCGTCATTCTGCGCTACGAAAAGAACGAGATTCTGAAGGCCTTCAAACGCATCTGAAGGTGCCGGGCCGGCGCCGTTGCGTCCCCTACTTTTTTGTGGAGGCATTGCTTTCCGGGACGGGTGCTTCCTATTCGCCGCATTCGCGGCTAGGTTGGCGCGGAACCCATACGACCCCGGGTTGACACCCGGGGCTACCCTGGGCCGCAGCTTCGCAGCTCTATAAGGATGGCCCGTAGGTGTCGTTTTACCGGGTAACCCACGGCAACCGCAGCTTCGCAGCTCTCCCCTGACTCGCAATGCTGCAAGGGGAAACGTGCTTGTTTATTGGAATATTTCTCCGGGTGGTGGTCCGGAGATTCCAGTCGAACCGGTGGGCGTCGGCCCATGGGACAACGTCCCCTACTTTCGCCTGGGCATTGGGCAAGGAGGTTGTTGCAAACGTCAACGAGCGGTCCCGAAAAACTCTCTGAGGTTGTGCAGGACCAGGTCGCTGTTGCCGGTTACACGCCGGCAGTCGGGAAGCGATTCCAGGAACGTCCGGCCGTAGGACTTGTCCAGAACCCGCCGGTCCAGAATCAGGATGCATCCGCGATCCTTGCGGTCCCGGATCAGGCGTCCGAACCCCTGCCGGAAGCGAATCACGGCTTGGGGAACGATGTACTCGAGGAACGGATCGCCATTCCGGTTTCGGATGGCCTCGACCCGCGCCGCCACCACCGGGTCTCGTGGAACGCTGAAGGGAAGCTTGGTCAGAACCAGGTTCTCCAGGGCCTCCCCAGCGACGTCCACACCCTCCCAAAAACTGGCGGTGGCAAACAGAACACTGGATTTGTCCCTCTGGAAGTGGCCTGTGAGCCGGTGTCTGGGGGCGTCTCCCTGTTTCAGAGCGGCAATCCCCAATTGGCTCAAGGGCTGCACCAGGCATTGGTAGGTGCGGCTCAGCAGGGCGTAGGAGGTAAAGAGCACCAGGGCCTTGCCCTGGGAGGATTCCAGGGCCCGCCACAGAAACTGTCCGATGGCTTCGGCGAAGCCGCTGTGGTCGGGATAGGGTAGGTCGGTGGGAATGGCCAGCACGGCCTGGCGCCGGTAGTCGAACACAGGAGGGAGCGCCAGTTCCACCAGGCGCGAGTCCGGATCCCGCAGGAGCCCCAGGCGCTCTTTCAGGTAGTCGAACCGGTTTTCGCT
The DNA here is from genome assembly GCA_027493295.1 of Candidatus Versatilivorator vitaminiformans. Lineage (GTDB taxonomy): Bacteria > Acidobacteriota > Terriglobia > Versatilivoradales > Versatilivoraceae > Versatilivorator > Versatilivorator vitaminiformans. Next base: position 4,830 of record JAPVWS010000074.1, read on the forward strand.
GGTGAGCGTGGCGCTGGTCATCACCACGGTTTCGAATCGTTCGAAGACGTTCTGACGAAGGAGATCGCCGATGAACAGAGGGACCTGGCGGAACGTTACCCGTTTGCCCGAGCGGGTCGGAGCCCACTGGATCCACCGGACCTTGTTGCTTTCCTCCGTCCCAAAAATCTCTGCCAGGGTGACTGTTGTCGCCTCCAGCCGATCGGTCAGGGCGTTCAACTCGATTCTCTGGCGTTGCAGGGCTTCTCGAGTTTCCTCCGAAAGGTTGATCAGCAGCCGGTCCACCGCCCGCAGGTTGCCGTAAAGGACCTGGGCGGCCTGCAGGAGTTGGTGAATTCGGGCCAGGATAGCGATCTTCCAGTCTTCCTGCCGGTAGAGATCGCTGGTGAAGCGGATTTTCCTTTCGGCGGAGGGTTCACGGCTGCGGGCTTCGAACCAGGCGGCGCAGTCGTTGAAGACCCCTTCGGCCAGAAACGAGGTCTGCTCCAGTTCCGGCAGCAGGCGGCTTCGGACGTGTTCCTCGATACGATCCGACAGATCGGGATCGACTTGCTTTCCCAGGGAGCGGAGTCTGGCCAACAGTATGGGGATGGCCCCTTTTTCGCGGACGGTCCCCCGTTTTCCGACTTGGTAGAAGCGCGCCAGGAGTCGGCGCAGGGAGAGCTTGGAGACCTGCACGCCAAAGTACTCGGTGGCGATGTCCTCCACGTTGTGGGCTTCATCCAGAATCAGTCTGGAATAGGGTGGGAGGACGGCGGCGTCATGGTAGCGCCCGGTGCCTCGACGCACGGCCAGGTCGGCGAACAGCAGATGGTGGTTCACTACCAGCAGGTCGGCCGCGGCCGCCTGGCGCCGCGCCTTGTAGAAGAAACAGCGGCTGTAGTGATCGCACTTGATGCGGGTGCAGGTGTCGCTCTCGCAGGCTACCTTTTCCCAAAGGGCGGACGAGACATTGAGAGAAAGATCGGACCGGCTGCCGTCCGAGGTCTGCCGAGCCCACTGGGATAGCGCGGTGAAATCGGCCCACTCCTCCTCCAGAAACAGCTTTCCCTGCTGATCCAGGGCCTGCAGCTTGTCCAGGCACAGGTAGTTGCTCCTTCCCTTGACCAGCACGGCATTGAATTCACAATCCAACACTTGCTGCAGCAGAGGAATGTCCTTGTGGATCAACTGCTCCTGCAGATTGATGGTGTTGGTGGAGACCACTACCCGCTGCCGGTTGCGAGCCGCCCACAGGATTGCCGGAATCAGGTAGGCCAGGCTCTTTCCGGTGCCGGTGGCGGCCTCTATGAGGGCCACCCGGGAATGGTTGAAGGTCTCTGCGACGGTCTTGGCCATCCTCTCTTGAGCCGGACGGTGCTGGTAATCGCTGAATCTCGTGGCAAGAGCACCGCCGGGGGCGAAGAGTTGGAGGATTTCGGAAACCTCCAGCGTCGGAGAAACGGATTTTGCGAATGCCTCCACGACCACGTAGACCCTGTCCACGGAGTTGTTGACGATATAGAACCCTACTCCCTGGTTGCCGTAGTGGGCAGCCAGTTCGAGGTCCGCTTCGGAAGGGACCAGGTGCCCCGAAGGATGGTTGTGGAGGATCACGTCTCCCGGAGATGCCACCTGGAGAAGAGCGGGAACGGCCGAGTCATTGCCCCGGGCCAGGGGATCGACTTCTTGAAGGACTCCGGTCTCGTCGGTCGTTCCGAGGAAGAAGACCTCGTTGCCTTGCGCTTCCTGGATGGTAAACCGCAGGATCTGAAGGGCCGCGTCGGAACAGAGATCTGGAAGGCGGGACATGGTCGGTCCGGAGGGAGGGGCGGACGTTGGCCGGCCGGGGAGAATCTTATCACTGAATTCGCCGCCTCCCGGAAATTCAACGCCATCCGGCGCCGCAACCCGGCCATGGGCCGCCCGGGGAAGCCGGGCCGTTTACTTTGACTGTAAAGGTACATACTTATAGGAATGTACACCTGTATGTGTACGATTATTTCATCACACCCGCCGGCAGGCAGCCGGGCCCGTTGGGAGCTGGCCGCCACAGGCTCAATCGGGGGGTGGGCCGGGGGCATTGGAATTGACTTCAGGGGTACACATAAGTAAGATTGTACAACGGTAGGTGTTCAAACGTTCAAATGGACAAGCCTGGCAAGCCGTTGGTCCCGTAGGGAGCGGCGCTGGTCGGACGGAAGCCGGGTCCGAGCAGGGGGAGAGATGAAGACCGTTTCTGTGATCAGCCAAAAAGGCGGGGCCGGCAAGACGACAATGGCGCTGCACCTGGCGGTGGCTTCAGCGCTGTCGGGGCGGAACACGGCTGTCATCGATCTGGATCCGCAGGCCTCCGCGGCCAGCTGGGCCGATCGACGGGAGACCGAGGTGCCGGTGGTGCTGTCGGCCCATGCCAGCAGGCTGCGGCGGGAAGTGACCCGGGTGGCCATCATCGGGGGCGAGATGCTCTTTCTGGATACAGCTCCTCATTCGGACGGTTCGGCGCTGGAAGCGGCCAGGCTGTCCGACCTGGTGCTGATTCCCTGTCGTCCGGCGATCCTGGACCTGGATGCCCTTAACAACAGTCTGGATTTTCTTCGCACCGCCCGTAAGCCGATCTGCGTAGTGCTCAACGCGATTGCCTCGGTCGGTCACGACGCCGACCAGGCGGTAGAGGCGCTGAAGGGGCTGGGGGTGGAGATCTGCCCGGTTCGGTTGGGGAACCGGGTGGCCTTTGCCCGCTCGCTGATAACGGGGCAGGTGGCCCAGGAGTTCGATCCCAAGGGCAAGGCAGCCGCAGAAATGGACCGGCTCCACCAATTCGTTCAGGGACGGTTAAGTCAAACAGGAGCATACGGAGGCCTTCCGGATGGCTAACAAATTTGCCACTGCCTTGAAGCCGAAAGCGATGAGGAGCGCGCGTGGCCGGCAGCGCCAGCAGACGAGGCACATCGGGGGACACTTTCCTCCGGAAACGGCGAAGCAGCTTCGACTCATTGCTGTCGAGGAGGACACGACCTCCCAAGCACTTCTTGAAGAAGCGCTCGAACTGCTGTTCCAATCCCGCGGCAAGCGTTCGTTCCGTTAGGGATATTCGGATCAGGAGGCAGGGGAGGCTTGCCGCTCCCGCTTTCCGGTTTCCGGTAGGGGCCGGAATAGGGTTTTCCTTGAAAGCGAGCAGGGCATTGAAAGGACCAATGGCCTCCGGTCCGCCAACACCAGCCATGGTCGATCTGAGAACCGAATTCGCGGGCATCAGGCTGAAGAACCCGGTGATGACCGCCAGCGGCACCTTTGGGTACGGTGAAGAGTTCAGCCGGTTGGTGGACTTGAACCGCTTGGGGGGTATCGTTGTCAAGGGACTGTCCATAGAACCGATGGCGGGTGCCGAGGGCCCGCGGCTGCACGGTACGGCCTTGGGAATGATGAACGCCGTGGGTCTGCAGAACGTGGGGGTGGGCGAGTTCGTTTCCAACAAGCTGCCCTTGCTTCGTGACTACCGGACTCGGGTCTTTGCCAACGTTTTCGGATTCACCACCGAAGAGTACGTGCAGGTGGTGGAAGTGTTGAACGAGTCGGAAGGCCTGGCTGGTTACGAGCTCAACATCTCCTGCCCCAACGTGAAGTCCGGGGGACTGATGTACGGCTCCGATCCGGGCGCCACCCGGGAGGTGGTCGAGGCCGTCAAGTTGCGGGCTCGCCGTCCGGTGCTGGTCAAGCTGTCTCCCAACGTGACCGACATCAGGGAGCTGGCCAGGGCTGCCGAAGACGGAGGGGCGGACGCGCTCAGCCTGGTCAACACGCTGACAGGCATGTCGGTGGACGTGGAGAGCTTCCGCCCGCGGTTGGGGAACATCACGGGAGGCCTC
>JAPVWS010000075.1 GCA_027493295.1 Candidatus Versatilivorator vitaminiformans
CCCCTCCTGGAGGCTGTGGCGGATGTCATCCAGTTGAATGTCCTCATCCAGGTCCACGAAATTCTTGCCCCGCGGGTGGGGAAGCACCGGGTAGGGGTGGCTGAAGGCGGCTCCCCGTCGTGGGGGCTCCGCCGGCGCTTCGGGAGGGGCCGTTTCCAGAAAGGCCGCGGCCTGGCGGCCGGCGCGGCGGCCGTCCTTGAGCTGGTCTTCCAGGGCATAGACTCCGTTGACCCGTCCGGCGGCAAAGATCCCCGGCGGCAGTCGGTCCGGGACATACTGTTCCAGGGATTCGTCGTAGGCCATGCGGGAGCCCGCCTGGCGGAGGATGCCGTCCGCGGGGGCCCATCCCACGCTCATGGCGATGCCGTCGCAGGCAATGGGCTCGGACCTTTCGGGCAGGGCCTCGCCACGGTCGTCCAGAGCACGGAGCAGGGCCCCGCGGATGGCTCGCTTGCCGGGCGCCGGAAGGGCTTCAAAGACGGCAGTGCCCGGGCGTATGGGGATCCCCCGGCCGGCCACCTCCTCCTTCCAGGCTGACGCCTCCCCTTGCGGCCGCAGGTCGGAGACCAACGCCACCCTCACCCCCGCCCGGTGCAGGTCGACGGCCGCCCGGTATCCATCGGTGTTGGCCGCCAAAACTACCGCCTGGCGGAAGGGCTTCACCGCATACTGGTGGATCAGGCGTTGTGCCGCCGAGGCCAGCATGACCCCGGGGAGGTCGTTGTTGCGAAAGACGGCGGGTTGGTCGAAGCAACCGGCCGCCACCACCAGGCCGCGGGCCCTCAGCTTGGTGAGTCGCCGGGAGTCGAACAGCGCCACCCAGCGGTCGGCGTAGCAGCCGGCCGCCGTGGTTCCGGTGCGAATTTCCAGGTTGGGCAGGGCGGCGGCCCTGGCCAGGAGCCTTTCCAACAGGCCTCCGGCCTCCGGCTCGCCCGGCAACTGGAACCCCAGGGTCCCGCCGGGCAGGCGATCCTCTTCCACCAGCAGGACCTTCAACCCCAGCTCGGCCGCTGCGACGGCCGCCGACAGTCCGGAGGGCCCGGAGCCCACCACCAGCAGATCGCAGAAGTCGTAGCGCTTGGGGGTGGGCTGCAGCGGTTGATCGGGATGAATGCTGCCCAGGCCGGCGATCCGGCGCATGCGGCGCTCGAAAAAGGGAAAGAGGCTGCGAGGCCGGTGGAAGACCTTGTAGTAGAAGCCAACCGGAAGGAAGGGTGAAAAGAGCTCGGTGACTCGGTAGAGGTCCGACCGAACGCCTCCCCAGGTATTGACCGCCCTCGCCTCCAGTCCCGGCTCGATGAGGGTGGTGTCCATCCTCAGGTTGGTCGAGTCCCGGTTTTCGGCCAGGGCGTTGCAATCCAGACCGCTCAGGCTGAAGATGCCGCGGGGCCGATGGTACTTGAAGCTGCGTCCCAGCACCCGCACGCCGGAGGCCCACAGGGCCGTGCTGAGGGTGTCCCCCCGGTAGCCCCGGTAGCGCCGGCCTTCGAAGGTGAAGTCGACCGGCTGCTCCCGATCGATCCGTTCACCCGGCTGGGGGCCGAGGCGTTCACTCATGGTGGTCACCTTCCCCATACAGATAGGTCCGCAGGATCTCGTCGGTGGAGGTGTTGCGTTCGGCAATGAACCAGACGCCGCTGGCCAGGTGGCACCACCACTCCTTCTTGACGGCTGCCGCTCCGGAGCGGTGAAACACGTAGTCGGCCCATTGCCGGTCGGAACATTCTTCGGGCGGGGGCATGGCCCGGAAGGTGCCTCCGTAGGAAAATTCCTGAATGGGCCGCCAGCCGTTGACGGGGCAACGCATCAGCTTCATCTGCCGCAATCCTCCGGTCCGCTCGGTCGGTTCAGTGACCCACCGAGGCCGCGCCCTTTTCACCCACCAGGTCGAACTCCTCGAATCGGGACAGGCGGAAGGACTCGATCAGGGGGTGGGGACGGTCGGTGGCCAGGGTGTGGGCCATGGTCTTGCCGCACACCGGAGTCGCCTTGAATCCCCAGGTGCCCCAGCCGGCGTCCAGGTAGAGTCCTTCCACCGGGGTCTTCCCCATGATGGGGGAGAAATCGGGGGTCATGTCGGCCAGGCCGGCCCATTGACGCAGCACCCGCACCTCGCCCAGGAAGGGAAACAGCTCCAGCAGGTGTCCCGCCAGGCCTTCCACGAAGTCCAGGGTGGAGCGGGTGGAGTGCAGCTCGTAGGGGTCGAGCGCGGCCCCCATCACCAGCTCGCCTCGGGAGGACTGGCTGACGTAGAGGTGCAGGTTGGCCGAGACGATGATGGTGTCCAGCCAGGGCTTGAGGGGCTCGCTCACGCAGGCCTGCAGCGGGTGCACCTCCAGGGGAGTGCGAACCCCCACCATCTCCATCACCGCCGGCGTGTATCCGGCCACCGCCGAAAGGACCTTGCCGGTTTCGACAAAACCCCGGCTGGTTTCCACCCCGGCCACCCGGCCGCCCTGGACACGGATCCCGGTGACCTCGGTCTGCTGGTGGATCTCGACGCCCCGCTGGCTGGCGGCGCGGCCATACCCCCAGGCCACCGCATCGTGGCGGGCAATGGCTCCGGGAGGATGGTAGAGGGCCCCCAGTACCGGGGTATGCCCTCCGCAGCTCAGGTCCAGTCGGGGACATTCCCGGCGGATCACCTCCGGCCCCACCAGCTCGCTGTCGACTCCCAGGTGCTTGTTGACCTCGGCCCGCCAGCGCATGGTCCGCAGGGTGGCGTCGCTGTGAGCCAGGGTGAAGTGCCCCCGCCGGGAATAGAACAGGTTCAGGTCCAGGTCGGCCGACAGATCCCGGAACAGGCGCAGGCTCTCGTCGTAGAAGCGGACGCCCTCGGCCGTCAGGTAGTTGGAGCGGATGATGGCGGTGTTGCGTCCGGTTCCGCCGGCGCCCAGGTAGCTCTTCTCCAGGACGGCCACCTCCCGGATCCCGTGGTCCCGGGCCAGGTAATAGGCGGCCGCCAGGCCATGACCGCCGGCTCCGATGATGACGGCGTCGTAGTGGGGCTTCAGCCGGTCGGGGCATCGGAACATGCGCGGTTCCGGATAGTGCCGGCTCATTCCGAATCGTAGCAATCCAAAGGGCATGCAGGTTTCCGGAGTGCGTTGGGGATGGGGCACCACTAACCACTATTCACGTGGCCGCGTCGCCTTCCCATGCGATGGGGCTGATCATACAGGGAGAAACAGGGGTGTTTCAGACAAGACCCCCCCGCCCCTTACGACGGTGCGGATCAAACGAGGCTGAAACAAGGGATCCATATTGGCTATCGCGAGCAGGTTGCATGTCGCGTTGAACCGGTATGGTACAGATTGAACATCGATGCACAGGATGCACAGGATTAACAGGACGAGAGCTTTCTGCAGCAGAACACACCTCGGGCGATGATCCGATGCGGATTTGCGGATTCTCGGCATTGAAAGCTAGCCGTTTCCTGAAAAAAAATCCTGTGTGTCCTGTGCATCGATGTTAATAATCCCTGTGAATCACGATGCGGTGGGAAGTGCCCCCGGCTCCGCCGCGGTCTTTGTTGCCCCTTCGCGGACAAATCCTTCTTGTCCCTTGTGTCCCTCGTTGAACTCCTTGCCGACGTTTGGCGCACCCCTCTTGAGTCTTCTCCAACGCCTTAGTGGCATTTCGTAGTCCTTCGTGTCACTTCGTGGATAACTCTTTTTGTCTGTTGTTTCAAATTGGCTCAACTCAGGAAATCTTCACAGTCCGCACGAACTGGGAGTTGTCCTCCCAGTAGGTCTTCTTCAGTTCCAGGTCTCCGGCTTCGGGCTGAACCCTGCCGTAGGCGTCGATGGCCCTCGACACGATAGTGTGGGTTCCCGGGGTGGCGTCTTCCCAGAGGCAGCTAAAGAGCTTCCAGGAGTAGGCAGTGGAACGCCGGTCGATGACGGCCGGTCTCCAAGGCCCGCCGTCGATTTTGACCTCGACGGCCTTCAGGGGCGTGCCGTCGTTCAGCGCGAACCCCAGGATCCTGCAGCGGGAGCCGCTGCGGGTCACCCGGGCCACCATGGACTTCAGGCGCATGCGGCTGACCGAGGTTTCGTTCCAGATAGTGCCTTCCCCGTCAGGCATGCCTCGCAGGGTGACATACTCGCGGGCCATGTACTTTCCCATGAAGCGGCGGTCCTGCACGTGGATGTGGTTCAGCCACTTGACGTTGGCCACTCCGTACCAGCCGGGCACGATCAGGCGGGCCGGCGCCCCCTGATTCAGGGAGAGCGGCTTGCCGTTCATCTCGTAGGCCACCAGCACTTCCGACTTCATGGCTTCCGCCAGGGCCAGACTCCTTCCGAAGGATTGCTCCACGTTGACCGTGGTTCCTCCGTGGTAGACCTCCTCGGTCCCCTTGTCCGCCCCCCAGAACACGACCTCGCGGGCGTAGGGCCTGATTCCCGCCTCCTTGAGGAGGGTGCTCAGGCTGACGCCGACCCAGCGGGCGTTGCCGGCCAGCCCATTGATTCTGCGGGGGCTGTTCCCGGAGCACTCGAACCCCGCCGTGTGAGTGGAACGCGGCCGCTGCCTCAACTCGTCCAGGGTCAGTTCCCGGGGGGAATCCACCAGCCCGTCGATACGGAGACGGTAGCCGGACGGGTCCACGGTCGGCTGGCCGTAGTGCTGAACGGTAAAGAACCGGTTGGCGGGGGTCAGGAAGCTGTCGATCTTGCGGGTGTCCAGATAGCGAACGCCGGGACGGGGATTGGGATTGAAATCGTCCGGGAAATCGGTGAAGGGGACCACCGTCTCCTCCGCCTCCAGGGGAGGCAGTGCCAGTGTGGGAACCGCCGAGGCGGCCCATCCGGCCAGGGCGGCGCTCCCTTGCAACAGATGTCTGCGGCTGATGCCTTTGGCCATTTCACACCTCCATGTCTGTGGGAAACGCCCGGCTCCCGATGCCGCCCGATTCCCGGATAGTTTCACTGCTGTCTCAGTCTGTCGGCGTGGACCCGGGCCACGTCCCCCATGTAGTGGTTGACGGGATAGCGGTCGGCGGCCAGGACCAGGTGTCGACGGGCCTCGGTCTCGTCTCCCAGGGCTTCATGGTACAACCCCAGGTAGAGGTGGGCGTAGAAGAGTTGCCGGTGACGAACCTCGGGGTCGTTGTCTCCGCCCCGAGCTGCCCACATGACTTCAACGATGGATCCCTCTCCCTTGAACAGGCGATAGATTTCCATCATGGGCACCCGCCGGTCGCCTTCGATATTCAGGAGGGACTGGCGGGCCTGCTTTACCCCCTCCAGGCGGGCGCCGCAGAGAAAGTGCCACACGGCGTTCTCCACGTCGTTGGCATTGACCTGCTGATGGGACTGGAACTGAGCCCGGCCCTTCTCGAAGAGACCGGCGTAGTAGTAGGAGATGCCACGCTGCCAGTGGTGGGGTTCCTGCCTGGGGTTCAGTTCGATGGCCCGGTCGAAGTCGGCGATGGAGGCCTCGATGTGGCCCAGCTTGAAGTGCTCGCTGCCTCGACGGTTATAGACCTCCACTGCGTTGGGATCGAGCTTTAGCACAACATCATAGTCGGCAATGGCTCGGTGGTGACGTCCCTGCATCTCGTGGAGTCCACCGCGGAAAAAGAACCCCCGCGGGTCTTGAGGATCGCGTTCGACGGCTCGGGTCGCCAGGGAGATGGCCCGGGAATGATCTCCGCTTCGATAGGCGCTCCGGGCTTGCGACAGCAGGTCGGTCACGGACACATCCTCGGCCAGGACGACGCTCCCCAGAACCGCGAGGGAAGCGATGAGGCTCAGGGGCCGAGCCCATTGCGGGCGCAGTCGTCTCTGCTGCTGCGACGGGATGCTTCGCGGCCGAACCGACGATCCACCACCCATGCTGTACCTTCCCATGCCAGAGCCTGGGCTAGTTTAAAACCCCCTCGGGACATCCTCAACAGATATTGTTGTTCCTTCCTCCTGTATATAATGAGTCGTTCGTTGATTCCAAGAAAAGGAGTTCTCATGAAACGCCTATCCATCCTGCTTCCAGCCCTGGCCATCGGGCTTTGCCTTGTCCTCGTTCTGCTGTCGCGGATCGGCCCCGCTTCGGGAGCGGCCGCGCAGCCGGGAGCCGAAAGCCTCACCCAAGCCCAGATCATCGAGGCGCTCAAGAAGGCCAGCACCGGCAACCTGGCGGATGCCATCGAGACGACTACCGGTCGGGCCGGATTCATGAGCCACGACATGAAGCCCATCTTCCGGGCCAAGGTGGTGGGTCCGGCGGCGACGGCGCTGTTGAGGCCGATCCTGACCACCGACAAACGCAAGTACCCCAACTACCACCTGCAGGTGCTGGACGAGGCTCCCGCGGGGAGCGTTCTGGTCTACGTCCTGGAAAATGGCCTGCACGTTTCCGGCATCGGCAACCTCATGGCCACCACCGCCACCGTCCGGGGTCTGGCAGGAGCGGTGATCGACGGAGCCGCCAGGGACATCGAGGAGATCGAACGCATCGGCTTCCCGGTCTACAGCCGGGCGGTCAGCCCGGCCACGGTGGTGGGGCGCTACGTGAGCGTCTCCATGCAGGAGCCCGTGATCTGCGCCGGTGTCCCGGTGAGGCCGGGCGACTACATCGTGGGGGATAGCGACGGCGTGGTGGTCGTACCCGCCGACAGGGCCGAGGACGTGCTGGCCCTGATCCGGGAATACGACGAGAAGGAGAGCGCCATGATCCCCTTGATCAAGGAGACCAAGTCCATGCTCAAGGCCCTGGCCAAGTACGGCCGGTATTGAGGTGTTGGGCGTCTTGGGAGAGCAGGTACCACGCCCGTTCCTCTTATAGTTACTTCCGTGGCGCGGAGTTTGCCCCCCTCCGACTCGACGGCGGGGTGAATCTCCTAAGTGGCGATCTCGCCGATTCCGTCCCCCCCACCGGTTCGACTGCGGGCGGGGCCCTGGTCTCACCGGCTCTCCCTCCAGGGGGGAGTGATTCTTGAGGCTTGCACAGGGCTTATTGCCCGATTCCTGGGTGCGATGTAAAACATGTTCGCGGTCTAATGTGTAAACGACGTTCCCGTTTAATAACGCGAGTATCACTCCCCCCTTGAGGGGGAGTCGCAGAAGCCGAGCCGTGAGGCGAAGGCTGATGCGGAGGGGGGCAGACGCCGGCGCCGCCAGGTTGCCGCCACGCCTAGTTCCCAGCCTCCGGCAACCGCCAGCGGACGATTTCCAGGTGAGTTTTCTCATCCGGGGTGCGGTAGGAGTAGCTGGTGACCAGCGTTCCGTCCTCGACTTGCACCGTAGGTCCGAACCCCCCGCCACTGAGCATGCCGACGGGGTTCTTGGCGTCCAAAACGATGCGGTCATTGCGGAAGTCCAATTGAAATCCCTCCGCAACTTCCCGGCCCAATACCGCCCGAACACCCAGGGGCGGGATGTTGGGCGGCACGGCTGCCCTCAGGGTGAAAGTGAACAGCAGGCGGCTGTCCTGCAAGCGCATCAGGGCGGGGTACATCTCTCCGTAGTAGCTGCCGAACTCCTCCAGCGACCAGTGATGACCGCCGTCCTGGGAGCGGTAGAGGACCATCCTCTCGAAATGGTCGATCTTCCCCTCGGGAATTTCCGTTCTCGGCAAGGGGGGAAAGTACTTGGGAGTGATGCGGCAGATGGCCAGCAGGTCGCCGTTGGGGGCCTGCCAGAGAAAGGCCTCGCCCAGGATGGGAAAGGGCAGGGCGCTCTGGTCCACACCTCCAAAGCGGCAGGCCAGGGACTGGTCCCAGGTCTTTCCGCCGTCGTTTGATCTCCAGAGGAATTCGTGCCCCCCCTTGCCCCCGACCGCGAAGACCAGTTCTCCACTCTCCAGTTCCAGAACGTTGCGGCCGGTCACCACCGTACCCGGCCCCTCCATTCCCTCCAGGTCCTGGAAGCCGATGCGCTGACCCTCCCACCGGTCTCCTCCGTCGGTTGAACGGTAGAGAAAGCTCTGGGTGTAGCCTTCCCGGTTGCCGCGGGCCCTGGACAGGAGATGGGTGCTGAGGAAAACGGTCCCGTCGGAGGTGACCGACAGATAGGGTTCCCGTCCCAGCACCTCCAGTCTGCGGCGGCGCGACCAGTTGCGGCCTCCGTCTTCGGAGCGGTACAGGAAGGCGTACTCTTCAGGGACGCCTCCCTCCCGGGGCGCGTGGAAGGCCACCAGCAGCAATTCACCGTCGGGCAAGCGGGCGATGCAGGGCTTGTAGTCCTCGGGGATGCCGATGGGAACCCGCTCCGTAACCAGTTGGGTTTTTCCGATGGCCTTGGGATTCAGCACCCGGACCGGGTCAGCAGACTGGAGGGCCCCGGGACCGCATCCTCCCGTCGCCAACGCCGTCATGGCGGCGGCTGCCAGGACAAGACTTTGAAACCGGGAGAGGATTGTCCGGAAGAGAGTCGGGCAGCCACTGGCCGTTCGGGGAGAAGTCGCGGACATGGGAACCTCCATTCTGGTCGAGCGTCCCGTGGAGTTGGCGGGTACCGCCAAGCTGCCTGCAGATGTTATCTCCGGCGGGGTTGGGGAGGAAGGGGAATCCACAAAATAAGCCTTGGAAACGTCTCCTTATCTCTCTAGCATTGAACCGGAGACCGCCTTCTCAGACAGGGGCCGGCTCGGAAAGGATTCAAGCCATGCCACCCATCCGGATGGTGGATTTGCAACGCCAGCACCGGACCCTCAGCGAGCCCATCGAGGCCGCCGTCCGGCAGGTCCTGGAAGATTGCGACTTCGTGATGGGCCGGGCCGTGGCAGAGTTGGAGGCCGACTTGAGCCGTTATCTGGGGGTTCGCTTTGCCGTGGGATGCGCGTCGGGCACCGACGCCCTGCGGATCGCCCTGATGGCCCTGGAGATCGGCTCGGGCGACGAGGTCATCACCACTCCCTTTACCTTCGCCGCCTCGGTGGAGGCCATCGTGCTGCAGGGAGCCCGACCCGTCTTCGCGGATATCGATCCGCGGACGTTCAACCTGGATCCCGGCCGGATCGGGGAGCGGATCACCTCCAGGACCAAGGCCATCCTGCCGGTCCATCTCTTTGGACATCCCGCCGACATGGATTCCATCCTGGACATTGCCCGGGAGAAAAACCTGCGGGTCATCGAGGACGCCGCCCAGGCCGTGGGAGCCCGCTATCGGGGGCAATGCGTCGGGGCCTTGGGCGATATCGGCTGTCTCAGCTTCTATCCTGCCAAGCATCTGGGCGCCTGCGGAGACGGGGGAGCGCTGCTGACCAATGATTCCGATCTGGCCCGCCGTTGCCGCATGATCAGCCTGCATGGGGCGGAAGCCCGATACCGGCATGAGTTGCCCGGCCTCAACAGCCGGCTGGATTCCCTGCAGGCGGCCATCCTCAAGGTGAAGC
>JAPVWS010000076.1 GCA_027493295.1 Candidatus Versatilivorator vitaminiformans
CTCCCAAAATCCTCTGGTCAACGCCTTTGCCCTCGGTCTGTTCCGAAAGGATCGGATCTTTTACGGGAAAGCCGTGGGAATCGGGAATCCGGTGATCTACGTCGGCGCCAAGACCGGCAGGGACGGCATTCACGGAGCCACCATGGCTTCTGCCGAGTTCGATGAAGCCTCGGAGAGCAAGCGCCCCAACGTGCAGGTTGGCGATCCCTTTCTGGAGAAACTGCTGCTGGAGGCCTGTCTGGAAGCCATGAAGACGGGCGCCGTAGTAGGCATCCAGGACATGGGGGCCGCCGGACTGACCTGCTCCACCTGTGAGATGGGCGGGCGGGCGGACACGGGAATCGAGATCGATCTGGCGAGGGTCCCTCAACGCGAGGAGGGCATGACTCCGTACGAAATCATGCTGAGCGAATCCCAGGAACGGATGCTCCTGGTGGCCGAACGGGGCAGGGAAGAGGAGATTTTCCGGATCTTCCGAAAATGGGAGATCGATGCCGTCGCTATTGGAGAAGTTACCGGGGACGGAATGCTTCGGATCCTGGACCAGGGACAGAAAGTGGCCGAAATACCCAATCGGGCCCTGACCGACGAGGCTCCGCTATACCGCCGGCCGGTGGCAGCCTCCGCAGGGGCCTCGCCGGCCCCGCCCGCGCCGGGTCCCCTGTCCATGGATTGGGGCAGGCTCCTGGAGCGTTTTCTGGCTTCCCCCAATCTGAGTTCGCGCGAGTGGGTCTATCGCCAATACGACCACATGGTACGGACCAATACGGTTCAAGTCCCCGGAGCCGATGCGGCCGTGGTTCGGGTCAAGAATACGCGGAAGGCACTGGCCATGAGCCTGGATGGCAACGGTCGCTACTGCCGCCAGGATCCCCGCGTCGGTGCCCAGCTGGCAGTGGCCGAGAGTTGCCGCAACCTGGTCTGTGCCGGAGCTCGTCCCCTGGCGGCCACCAACTGCCTAAATATGGGCAATCCGGAGAAACCCGAAATCATGTGGCAAATGACCCAGGTGGTTGAAGGAATGGGTGAAGCCTGCCGTGCCCTGGGGACGCCTATCACCGGCGGAAACGTCAGCCTTTACAATGAGACGCTTGGGGAGGGCATCGACCCCACTCCCGTCATTGGAATGGTGGGCTTGATTGAACCGCTTACCCGCCTCCGGGGCTCCTGGTTTATCCGGGAAGGCCATCGGGTCGTCTTGCTGGGTCCTCTGGTCGGGCAACCGACCGGCTATTCGAGCGCTGTCCGCCACAACCTGTCGAGGCTGCAACCGTCGCGGGATAACGGAGCAGACGTCTATACGGGTTGGGTCAGTCGGCTTCCCTGTCCTCCCCTGGACCTGGACCTGGAGGTGCGTGTGCAGAGGACCTGCCGCGAGGGCATCGAGAGAGGCCTGATTCTCTCTGCTCACGACTGTTCGGATGGAGGTTTGGTCGTAGCCCTGGCTGAGATGGGTTTTTCCCGCTTTGGCGCCGGGACTCTGGGGGCCGAGATCCTCTTGCCTTCGGCCGAAGAAATGGGAGAGGTGTTGTTTGCGGAATATCCCTCCCGGATTCTGGTTACGGTTGAGGAGGAAAACCTGGCGGCCCTGGAGAACATTGGCAGGCTTCAAGGCGTGCCGGTGACTCCCCTGGGGCAGGTGGTACCGGATGTGTTGAGCGTGCGAAATCCCGGTTCGGTCGTATTCGAAAGATCGGTCGTCTCGCTGGAGAAGACCTGGAGAAATTGTCTGGGTGGTTTGTTCGCCGATCCACTATAATTTTTAATTCGCACCGCTGGTCATTCCTGTTGCCACTCCCTGACAAACGCCGCTGGCTGCGGTACCGACAGAGCGAGGTGTCCCGGGTAACCGATGTTTGACAAGTTTCGGGAAGAGTGCGGAGTTTTTGGGGTGCTCGGGCATCGGGAGGCGTCGCGGATTACCTATCTGGGCCTGTACGCACTTCAGCACCGGGGACAAGAGAGCGCGGGCATCGTCTCCAGTGACGGCAACGGCCTCCACAATGAGACGGGAATGGGCCAGGTGGCCGACATTTTCGACCACTCTCGGCTGGAGCATTTGAAGGGGGAGGCGGCCATTGGCCATACCCGCTACTCGACAGCGGGTGAGAGCGCCGCCAAGAACGCCCAGCCCCTGGTCGTTTCCTGCAGTCAGGGCGACCTGGCGCTCTGTCATAACGGGAATCTGATCAATGCCTTGCAGGTGAGGCGCCAACTCGAGAAGTCGGGGTCGATCTTCCAGTCGACCACCGATAGCGAGGTCATTCTCCACCTCATCGCCCGATCCCAACAGAGAGACATCGAGGACGCCATCCAGGAAGCGCTGTCACAGTTGACAGGCGCTTACTCGCTGATCTTTCTGACCCGGGAAAAGGTAATCGCCGTTCGGGATCCACGGGGTTTTCGCCCACTGAACCTGGGTTGGCTGGACGGTTCTCCCGTGCTGGCTTCGGAGACCTGCGCTTTTGACCTCATCGAAGCCCGCTTCGACCGCGAAGTCGCTCCCGGGGAAATGCTGACCCTCTTCAAGGGCGGGACCCGGTCACGTCAGATCTCGCCCCCGCTGTCTCCTTCCTTCTGCGTTTTCGAGCACGTCTACTTTTCCAGACCCGATAGCCATATCTTTGGCCGGTCCGTTTACGAGAGCCGTCACCTCCTGGGGAGGACCCTTGCGCAGGAGCAGCCGGTGGAGGCCGATATCGTCGTGCCGGTGCCGGATTCGGGCGTGGCCGCTGCCATCGGCTTCTCCCACGAGTCAAAGATCCAGTTTGAATTCGGGCTGATCCGCAACCACTATGTCGGCAGGACCTTTATCGAACCCAAGCAGTCCATTCGCCATTTCGGAGTCAAGATCAAGCTGAATCCGGTGGCGGAGCTGATCCAGGGGAAACGAGTGGTTCTGGTGGACGACTCCATCGTGAGGGGAACGACCAGCCGCAAGATCGTCAAGAT
>JAPVWS010000077.1 GCA_027493295.1 Candidatus Versatilivorator vitaminiformans
CCATTCGGCCGGGGGCTGCTGCCTGGTGGTGGGAGACCAGCTCTACTTCTACTTCGGGGCCTGGTCCGGGGAGTCCCCCAAGTTGGGAGGCCACATGTACGCGGGCGGCAGCACAGGTCTGGCGGTGCTGCGCCGGGACGGCTTCGCTTCGCTGGACGCCCCGGAATCGGGGGGAGCGGTCACCACCCGGCCGCTGCGCTTCCAGGGCCGTCACCTGTTCGTCAACCTGCAGGCCCCTCGGGGGCGGCTGCATGCCGAGGTCCTTGACGCGCAAGGCGTCCCGATTGCCACTTTTTCCAGGCAGAACTGCCTGGCGGTGAGCGGTGACAGCACGCTCAGCCAAGTCGCTTGGAAGGAGACTGCCGATCTCTCTCGGCTGGCCGGCCGACCCGTCCGCTTTCGCTTTCACCTGACCAACGGCAAGCTCTATTCTTTCTGGGTCAGCCCCAACGAAACCGGAGCCAGTCAAGGCTACCTGGCCGGCGGAGGACCCGGTTTCACCGGCCCCAGCGATACGGTGGGAAGGGGCGCGGGATGAGGCGACAGGAGAGGCAAGCACCCGCAATCCGGCAAGGGGCCACGGAACGTTGTCACGGATCTCCCATCTCCACGATGCCAATAGTTGGCGCATTCTGACGTATGCGACGGATAACACTTGCCATTGAAGACCGTCTTCTCCGCCGTCTCAAGGAGAAGGCAGTTCGCGAGGGACGTACTCTTCAGGATACTGCCAACGATCTGTTGAGGCAGGGGCTGGACATGCGACCGCAGCGGTTGGACTACCAGCTCAAGCTCGAAGGCTGGGATGCTGTGAAACTTCCCGGTGTCGACCCGCTCGACCGGGATGAGCTGTTGGACATTCTGGGGAAACGCTAATCCGCGCGCGCCTTCGACACCAAGGTCGTTACTGCAAGTCAATCCCCAAAGCGGAAGGAAAACAGGTCGGCGTCCTTCATCACGAAACGGAGGCGCACCGGCTTACCTGCCAACCGGCTCACATCCCGGTTGCCCTCCCAGGCCACGATCGGGGTCTGGTAGCTGAGGTTGCTCTCGGCTCTGGTGCTTTCAGGGTCCCGGCCGGTGCTCAGCGGGGGCGGCACCTCTCCCCAAGCCACGATGCGCGAGATCTCGTCTCCGATAATCTCCGGACACTCCGCCAGGGAGAACCCCGGAATGGGTTTCCCGTCCGCGGTCTGGATCTCCACCCGAAGGCTGCCGGCGGCGCTGGTGGAGTAGTTGATCTCGAGCCGGCTCCCCTCGAAGGTAATGGGCCTGGTCACCATCTCTCCCCCGTGATAGGGAGCATGCAGCGAGGCAAAACCGTCCAGGCGTAGCGACATCCGTTGCAGGTGGGCGGTGGACTGGCCGTAGTCCCGCTGCACGTAGAGAGACATCTCCGCCGGGCCGGTTTGCACGACCCCCAGGCCCGGGTAGTTGGTGCGAGTGGACCAGTTGCTCTGACCGAGGCCGGGTCTGAGGAAACTCTCCTTGAAAGTGAAGTCGTAGCGGGTTGACCCTGGCCGCGACGACAGCAACACGGAGTCGGAGACATCCCGCATGCCCCCGCTGATGCGGTTGTGGCGAAGCTCCAGGAACTGCAGTTCTTCCGGCGTGAGGAGGCGCCGGCCGAAATGGATGCGGGCCGGGAGAGCGATATAGATCTGCGGGGCTCGGAAATAGGGTTGGGTCTGGTTGGTGTAGAGGTGCTGAGAGGGCCTGGTGGTGCCCGTGTCGCTGTAGGTCATGAGCGTCTGCGGGCTCCATTGGAGGAAGTCCCTGGAGGTGGCCCGGGCCGTGGCTCGGCGGCCTTCCACCATGTGGCGGGCGTAGAGCACGTACCGCTGTTCCGCCTCCGACCAGAAGATGACGTTCTGCGAATCGAAGTTGTTTTCCATGGCATAGTCGACGAGGGGAGCTTCCCGGATCTTTCGCCAGCGAACGCCGTCTGCCGAAACGTAGCCCACCAGGCTGTACGGGGTCCCGACGTCTCGCGCATTGGCCTTGAGGCGTTCCGACCGGGGCACGCCGGGACGACCATCCAGGAAGGCGCAGAACTGACCTGCAACGGGCAGGATGACGTTGTTGGCGGTGGACCCGTCCACTTCCACCAACCCCAGCTGGGGCTTGGTCCAGTGGATCCCGTCCCGGCTTTCGGCATAGCAGGTCAACCGGGGCCTGGTGAGTCGGCAACGGTAGTACATCCGGTAGACGTCGCCATCCTTGACAACGGTGGTGTAGAAGGCCAGCCGATCTTCCCAGGGCTGGTCATACTTGATGGCGATATTTTCCGGTTTGGGTTGCTGGAGCCTTAACTCCAGTCCCTCCAGAAGGTCCACCAGATACCGGTCCACAAAGAGCTGCCGCTCCGAGCCCAGGGACAGCGCCTGGGGAATCCCCACAACCGGGAAGGCCAGGACCAGCACTGCCACTCCCGTCACCAAAGTGTTCAATCTGTTGAATTTCATTGGACCCTCCCTAGCCGCCGGACGTCAATGGCTTCAAGCCCACTCCTTGCACACTGTTTGCACGGGTTGAAACGGAGCAGGCATGAGGATATCATCCCTGCCCCGCATTTCTCAGCGGGCTCCCAGGCATCGATGGATCCCGGTCGGCGGCCTCCAAAGCATTCCCGGCAAAACCTTGGCGATCATCCAACCCGAAGACCGCGATTTCTTTGAACGGGAACTGGCTTCCTTCCTGCCCGACCGGGTCTTCGACGCCCACGCCCACGTCTGGGGCCACCACAACATGCACCCCGGCCGCAGGATCGCCTCCCTGCCCAGGGACGGAGACTACCGGGAATTCTCACGAATGCTGCAGGCCCTGCATCCGGGGAGAGCCTGCGCGGCCAACATCTTCCACCGCATCTGCCCTCGCGAACACTTCGAGGGAGCCAACCGCTGGACCAGCCGGCAGGTCGCCTGCAATCCCCGATACCGGGGTCTCTTCCTGACCGGTCCGGAGGCCGACCCGGAGTGGCTGCGGCAGGAGGTGCGGCGGCTGGGACTGGCCGGGCTCAAGTGCTACCACGTCTACGCCGGCGTCAGACCGACCTGGGAGGCTCAGATTCCCGACTTTCTCCCGGAATCCCACGTCGAAATGGCTCACCAGGAAGGATGGGCCATCATGCTGCACATGGTGAGGTCCAGGGCCTGCGCCGACCCCGGCAATATTCGCTGGATCCGCCACTACTGCACCACCTACCCCGACATGAAGCTGATCCTGGCCCATTCGGCCCGGGGATTCCAACCGGCCCACAACCTGGAGGGCCTGCCCCACCTGACCGGGCTCGACAATCTCTGGTTCGACACCAGCGCCAACTGCGAGGCCATGGCCCATCAGGCCATCATCCGCATCATCGGCCACCGGCGACTCATGTACGGCACCGACATCCCGGTCAGCCACTTGCGCGGGAGGTCGGCCGCCGCGGCCGACACTTTTTTCTGGGCTTACCAGGACTCGCCCGTCTGGGGTGAGAAGCACTCCGAGATCAAGCCGGTGCTCATCGGACTGGAGCACTTGCGTTCGCTCAAGTGGGCCTGCTGGTCGGAACGACTCAGCGACGCCCAGGTCGAAGACATCTTCTGGAACAACGCGGCCGAACTCTTCGCTGTTGAATAACTTCAAGGTCACAGGAGGCACCTATGGCATCCGATCATCCCGACTATGTCCCCCGCGAGGAAGACCGGGAGTTCTACCAGCGCGAACTGGCTTCGTTCATTCCCGACAAGGTGTTCGACGCCCACACCCATGTCTGGCACCCGGACCACAACGTCTTTGCGGGGAGTTTCCCTCCCGTTGTGGACTACGAGAACTACATCCGATTGATGGGGGACCTCTATCCCGGCAGAGTCGCCAAGGGCTTGTTCATCCCCACCTTTCGGGACCCGGTGAATATTCCCGCGGCCAACCAGTGGACGGGAGAGCAGACCGCCAAGGACCCGAACTGCCGGGGGCACTTCTTCATCACTCCCGAGGACGATCCCGAGTGGGTGCGC
>JAPVWS010000078.1 GCA_027493295.1 Candidatus Versatilivorator vitaminiformans
AGATGGCCAGAGGCCGAGAGAGGGCAAGGCTGGAGCATGCTCACAAGCCGATATCTCCGATCGGCAGCACGGGCAGCTTGCCATCTCGCTCGACGGTCCGCAGGAAGAGTCTCCGGGGTCGAACGATCGCAGGATCTGTCCGCCAACGTCCCGAATGGTCCAATGGATTCCGGTTCAAATAGAGGGATACAATGGGGGAAGTGAAGCGGGCTGATACACAGTAAGTCTTTTATAAGTAGTCTTTTACAAGATATACAATATAGACGCGAATGCGGCGGATTGGCAGCCGGGTCGCGGAAACCGCTGGCTCCCCAATACCACGCAAGACAGGTACCGCTTCCTGAGGGTGCAGGTGCCCCGCAGCCACCGCTCCCGACTACGGTTGGCAGGCCCGGCGATAGTCGACCAGTCGTTCCGCCACGAAGCCCTCGAGGTTGACCGACTCGAAGAAGCGGGCGCCCTGGTCGTAGAGCTGCTTGACGTGCTCTTCGCTCTCGGGCGAGACGCCGACATGGATGCCGTGCCGCCCGCCGACTTCCAGGGCCTTGTCCAGGGCCTGCAGCACCAGGGGATGGCGGGTCTCGATGGGGTGTCCATAGGCGGTGGACAGATCCCAGGGACCCATGTTGAAGATATCGATGCCGGGAACCCAGCCCATAGTCGATGGGGCGTCCGGGCCCGGCGCCGCGCCTTCCCTGCGGGGGGTACTTGCAAAGCGAAACCGCCGCCCTGGCGTCCTCGACGCTGGTGATGTGGGGAAAGAGGATGCCGTCGGCTCCGTGGTCCAGGGCCTGCTTGACCAGGGTCCGCTCCACTCCCGGCACCCGTACGATGGGAGTGGCTCCGGTGGCCCGCACCGCCAGGATCATGGCGTCCAGGGTGTCGCTGCTGATGGTTCCGTGCTCGGCATCCAGCATGATGCACTCGTACCCTGCCAGACCGGCGATCTCGGCCAGGTTAGGATGCGGGGTTCGAATGGTGCAGGAAAATACGGCCTTGCCCTCGCGCAGCAAGGCCTTCATTCGGTTTTGCATTGGCTTAGGACTCCTGTGGTAGTGATCGGCCAGCCCCCGCCCTGCCGCGCGGCTCATACAGCGTCAAACAGGGGACCAATAAACGTGGTTTCGACACGTCGGTACAATCTCGAACGACGCCACTAATCCGCCGCCTTCGCGGCTGAGTCAGCGCGGGGTACACAGGCCCCCGGGCTTCCACCCGGGGCTACCCTGAGCCGCAGCCAGGCTGCTCTATAAGGAAGACCTGTAGCGGGCGTTTTTGCAGGTAACCCACGTCAACCGCGGCTACACCGCTCTCCCCTAAACCACAACACTGCCTGGGAACAGGGTTATTCAATCACCACTCACCCGGGCGTTCCAGTAAGTCGTCAAGGCAGGGGTTTTAAGAGTGAGTGGTCAGTCGAAGGCATCGGGATCAGGCTAGCACCCTATGACCCGGTTGCACCCTTTGAAGGACTGCTCCGAGACCATCAGGATGCTTAACGCATCGATCAAAAAAACTAACCACTAGCCACTATCCACTCAATTCAGTCCCGCCGGGAACCGGAATCCCTTCACCTTGGTCTGGACGGACCACACCGAGGACTGCCCCACCATGTAGAGCACGTCGTAGTTCTCGCCGCCGAAGGTCAGGCTGACGGGAAACTGCGGACACCAGATGGTTCCCACGTAGTTGCCGTCGGCGTCGAAGATCTGGGCACCGGAAAGTGTGGCCACGTAAATGCGGCCGTCCATGTCCACTGCCATGCCGTCGGCCTGGGAGTTGAAGCGGTCCTTCACTTCCTCGGCATCCAGCACGTCCGGTCCCAGGTTCAGCATGGCGAACTTGCGCTTGTTGTCGAGGGAGCCGTCCTCCTGGACGTCGTAGGCCCAGACGAAGTTCTCGCCAGGCTGCAGCCAGGTGTTGTTGACGTAGAACGTCTTGCCGTCGGGAGAGATCTCCACCCCGTTGGGCATGGCGTATTCGCCCGCCGGGATCACCACCTTGCTCCTGCCCTTGGGGTCGCGGTAGTAGACCTGGGTCCCCGGCATCTTCTTGGCGTCCGGGATGAACTGGGGATCGGTGACGTAGATGCCGCCTTTCAGATCCATAACGATATCGTTGGGACCGTCGATGCGGGTGCCGCCGACCCTGGAGAGCACCGTCCTCAGGATCCTGCCGTTGTGACGACTCATCTCGATCACTCGATGGCCGAACATGTCGCAGACCAGCAGATGCCCGCGCCTGGAGGCAATGGTTCCATTGGTCTGCATCCCCTTAGCGATCGCCTTCCATTTGCCGTCGGGCGACATGCGGATTGTTCGACTCTTGCTGACATCGGCCGACCAATCGGCGCGGAAGTGCATGTCGGAGAAATAGAGATTCCCTTTCAACCAGGTGGGCCCCTCGGTAAAGACGAATCCCTCGGCCAGCTTGACGGGCTTGACCCCCGGGTCGATGACTTCCCGATAGAGAGCGTTCTGCTTCTCCGCATAGGAGATGTAGTCGGGCCGGACCGGCCAGAAGATGTCCAGGGCATCGGCTCCATGCTCTCCCATGTGGCCCGAGTGGACCATCCCGCCCGGCAGCAGGTGCGTGTGCTGCTCCTTGCCGTTAATGGGGTGGCGGGCATCCAGGATGCCCTGCTCCAGCGAACCCCGCAGGGTGATCATCAACTGATCCTCGGGATGGATGTGGAGCGGGAAATTGGAGTTGGGATCCATGCGAATCCAGCTCAGCATGACATTCTTCCCCCAAATCAACCGGGAGAGGGCCGCGCTGCGCTTGTAGGTCTTGTCCTCGACCGGGGGTGTCAGGCCCGTCCACTGGATCTCGTTGAGGTTATAGACCTTGTTAGGCTCGATGGACGGAGTCACGCCCTGGTCGGGAAAGGACACGCGGGTGTTGTCGCCGTGCGGTTTTCCGGCCAGGCTCAAATGGTCCAGCCGAACCGGAGAGAAGACCTCGATGGCCTTGAGCCCCTGGTCCCCTGCCTTGAGGGAACGCTTGCTGCCGGGTGTCAGGTAGAGCAGGCTGTCCTTGGACAACTCGAAGGTCTCCTCCCCGGCCGTAACGGTCGCGGAGCCCTCCTCCACCAGCGTGATCACCTCTTCAGCCAGCGCCTGCTCGGGATAGCTGCTGCCCGCCTCCATGCTGAGGCGCTCCATCAGGACTCCCTCTCCCCAGGCTACGCTGGCCTGGACGCCTTCGGCGATCTGGATCACCGGAAGCTCAGACGAGGGAACGGTCTTGCCCGCCTCCAGGCTGGGGGTGACTTGGGTATGGGGGATGTCCCGCTCCCGGCCCTTGATGTTGTGCTCCTCGATGACCTCTTGGTTGAGGGCGCGCCACCCGTTTCCGGCGGTGCAGCCGGCAAGGCCGGAGATCAGCACCGCGCAGACCAGCAGAACCAACAATGGTGAATCTCGGTGTACCCGCTTCATAATGAAAACTCCTTGCTTTAGTCGGAATCGAAGAAACACTCAAACTGACATTTTCGGGACGCCCCTTGCTTCCCAAGCTCGGAAAGGGGGACCCGGGATAGAACTGTCTATCCGCGCCGATAGCTCAGGTGAATCTCGACGCTCTGCACCGTCAGAGGCGGCCGGATGCGGGGATCACGCTTCAGTAACCGCACCTGGACGTGGTGGACGCCCCGGCCGGCCTGATCCGGCGACAGGGGCCACACCAGCCAACTGTCCTCGTCCACGTCGGAGGGATTGTTCGGGTCTTCGGCAGCCACGTTTCGTACCTCGGGCTTGGGAAGCAGGTTGCCATCCAGCCTCACCTCGACGCTGTCGTTCACCGAACGGTTCTTGAGCTCCAGCTGCAACTCGATCTTGTCCAGACTCCCGGCCCGGGCTTCCTTTCGGGTGTCGTCGTAGACCCCCACGTGAAAGCCGGGACCCTCCTCGGTCAGGGTGGGATAGAGCTTGACGGGAGTCTCTCCGTAGATGCGGTCGTGCAGGTCGGCTCCGGCCCAGGCTCCCTCCTTGGGCTCGCTGAAGGGCCAGCCGCCGACGTGTCGATGGAGGGTGGCGTACACCTTGTCGGTCCTCTTCAGGGTTTCCGGGGCTCCGATGGTGGTGAGCAGGGGCTGCCGCGTCTTCTCGTTGGCATGCCAGTTGAAGACGTACATGCCGTCGGCTCCCCGTTCCCAATAGGCGTTGGCCGCCGCCCGCACCATGGCGGTGTTCCACTGCTGGCGGGGCAGGAGGCTTTCATGGGGCCCCCAGAAACCGGAATCGAACCCGGGGTAAAAGGGAATCCCAGAATCCTTGAGCAAGTCCTGGAAGGCCTCCACCTCCACGCCGTAGTCGGTGCCGGCTCCTCCCCCGGCGATCATCAGATCGCAAAGCCCCTCCTTGACCCAGACCGGCAGGTCGTAGCCGATGCGCCCGCAGGACTCCAGGGTGGTGGCTACCCGGACCGCCACGTGAAAGGGTCTGCCGCGCTCCCGCCCCACCTGCTCCGTCATGCGGCGCAGCGCCCGCTGCAGGTCGGTGAGGGTGTAGCGCAACCGGTAGGCGTCGTCCAGGGGCAGGTGGAAAGCGTGCCGCTGCCAGTCCAGCTCGACGCCGTCCCAGTCGGCCAGGCGGCAGACCTCGGTCACGTGGCGCAAACGGTGCTCCCGGACCTCGGGGATGGCGAAGTTCCAGGAGGCCGCGAACCACTTGGGTGCCTGGCGCGGACCCAGGCACCACTCCGGGTGATCGCGCCGCAATTGGGTCAGTCCCCGCATCTGCGTATCCGCCATCTCGGAGACCTGCATGCCCCGGAAGTGGTTGTCGTTCATTCGGATGGAGGCATAGACCTGCATCCCCAGCTCGTGCCCCCGGTCCACGACGGCCTGGTAGGGGTTCTCGCCCCGTTCGAGCATGGCCCGCACCCCTTCGCTGTGGCGCATGGAGCGGACGCTGTCGTACTTGCGGTCCACGGTGTCGCCCACCATCTCCATGAACTGGGACGCCCACTTGGCCTCATGGGTGCCCAGGCACCAGAAGTGGGCCCCCACCTGGGTGTCCTTCATGGGGGCATAGACCTTGTCCAGGAACTGTTCCTGAGACTGCGGGAATTCCGAATAGTCGTGGGGAGCGCCGTCCCAGTTGTAGATGATGCGGTAAGCGGGGGGCTTGGGGCGTCCGGCGCCACCCGGACGGGAGGCCGGTTTTGTGCCAGAGGCCGCTGCAGGGGTGGCCAGCGCGTTTCCGAGAGCGGCCGCTCCCAGAGCGCCGGCTCCCAGAAAAGTCCGGCGGGTGTGCTCCATTTCGAATCTCCCTTCCTGTCCGGCCTGAAACCCGGACCCGGTGAAATGTCCCTGCCGAGAAGATCAGGCCCTGCAGAAATGAGAGCCTTCAGGCGGGCGGTAACTGATCTGCAGCTCGGGAGTCTCCAGCTTACGGTTGCCCTGGACCTTGGATTCCAGGCAGTGGTCCAGGATCCCACTGACGATCAGGGTCCGCTCCGCCGGAAAGGGGGCCCGGCCCGTCTCGATCATCTCCTCGATCTTTTCCGCCAGGCAGGCGGAATAGGTGACGTTGGGCACGGGCGGCAGTTGGAACAGCAGCGCCTGCGGTTCGGCCACCCCTTGCAGCTTGGCAGCAAAGGTCCGGTCTTGCACGCCGCCGTTCAGCATGAGCAGGGTGGACTGCAGGCCGTCGGCGTGCTCGATGAAATAGGCTGCCGGTTCCTTGACGATCTTGGGCAACTGTCCGTTGTTGGCCAAGTCCTGGGGCCGGGCATCGATCAGCGTGTCTCCCAACAGCTTGTTGGAACGCGACAGCGCCGCCTCCAGCAACCTCTTGGACCAGCGCCCCTCCTCACCGGCCTTCCACACGGCATCCCCCTGGATCAGCTGAACCGACTTGACGCCGGATTCTCCACCCCGGCGCCGCTCCACCATGCATTGCATGGCCTCCAGAGCGTGGTAGTCGCTGGCATCGGAAGACCCCACACCCACCATCAGGGCTTCCTCGATGACGCAGTCCAGCGGAAACTCGATGGCC
>JAPVWS010000079.1 GCA_027493295.1 Candidatus Versatilivorator vitaminiformans
GGCCGAGCCCAGACCGATCCGGTCGGCCAGCGCGCCCACCACCGGGATGGCCAGTCCGGCCATTCCCCAGGCGAACCCCATCATCAGGGACGAGGCGATGCTGGTCCGTTGCGGCAGCATCTTCTGGGCCATCACCACGTTGACAGGCAGGGTGGAGAGCAGCAGGGCGGCTCCCGAGGCCAGGCAGGCGGACGAGACCACGCCCTCGGTGAGAAAGAAGGCGGCCAGAAACGGCGGGGCCAGCAGCGTGGAATAGACGATCACCCTGCGGCCGCCCACCTTGTCGGAGAGCAGACCTCCGGCGAATCCGCCCATGGCGCCGAAGAGCGTAAACAGGGAGGCCAGGCGGCCGCTGGCGACCAGGTCGTTCCCCTGTTGGAAGAAGTAGAGCGGCAGGAAGTGGACGAACCCGATCTGGACCGCCGAACGGATTACCACCAACAGGTAGAGGATCAGCAGCGGACGCCACATCGGTAGCAGCAAGTCCTTCAGGTCTGCCCTGGATTGGGTGGCGACGGGTTGGGGAGGGTCGTTCGGGATGAGAAAGTAGAGCACGGCAGAGGCCAGCACCCCCGGAATCATGATGAAATAGGACCGTTCCAGGCTGAACAGTTCCACCGTGTAGGGAGCGATGATCGGGGCCAGGGCAAAGCCCAGGGTTCCGGAGCCGATGAAGATGGACATGCCCAGGCCGCTCCGGTCCCGGCTGGCCGCGCCGATCATGGCGGCGCCCTGGGGATGGAAGGATGCTATCCCGACGCCGGCGGCCGCCAGCAGCAGGGCCAGCACCGTGAAATTGGGGGCTATCCCGATGAAGGACATGAAGACGGTGGTGATCAACGGGCTGAAGACGGCAAAGAAGCGCACCAGGTAGCGGTCCGAAAGGTAGCCGTAGACGGGTTGCATGAAGCAGGAGGAGACCGTCAGGACAGCTCCCAGCCAGCCCGCCTGGGCGATGGTCAGGCTCAGCTTGCCCACGATCAGAGGCAGCAGCGGGCCCAGGAAGTTGGCGTAGGTATCGTTGACGAAGTGGGCTCCCGAGAGGGAGGCGATGGTGGTTCGATCCTTGCGCCGGAGAGACTCCTCGGGATGGGTGACTTTGGCGGAATTTACCTCGGGACTGAGCTCCCCGGGATTGGGCGTGGGATCGGTAGCGGGTCTGAATAGTGCCAAGGGGTTTGCCTCGATGGGTCAGTGGGCGGTCCAGGTGTTGTCGCTGGGGGATTGGGCGCCGTTACCGTCGTCGGCCAAGGCCGGGATTCGCCGCTTTCGGTCGGAATGGGGAACGGCTTCGCCCGTGCCGCTGGTTTCCGCCGCGGTCCGGTACCGGTGGAACCCGGCCAGGCGGCGCTTTAAATCTCCCACCAGGTAGAGCGAACCGGCAACCAGCAGCGTGTCTTCCGGTCGAGCCAGGCTGCGGGCCAACGCCCAGGCGTCCTCCAGCCGGGCCCTGCATCGGACCGCGCGGCCACCCGTCCAACCGTTGCGGACGATGTCCCGGGGCGCCTCCCCGCGTTCGGAATCGGGGCGGGTCAGGATCGCCTCTCGGGCCAGGGGACTCAGGTGGGAGAATACACCGGGGATGTCCTTGTCCCTCAGTGAGCCGTAGATGAGAAGGACCTGCTCGGGGGCCAGAAAGGTCCCGATGTGCCGGGCGAGGGACTCGGCTGCCGCCGGGTTGTGGGCGCCGTCCAGCACCACCCGGGGCCGCCCGGGCAGCACTTCCAGCCGGCCCGGCCAGCGGGTTCGGGCGATCCCGCGCTCGATGGCCTCCGGCCGCAGCGGAAAGCCGCAGCCGTGCAGCACCTCCAGGGTGCGGACCGCGGTCAGAGCGTTGTCGACCTGGTGGCTTCCGGGAAGAGGGACCTTCAGATGCAGCCGGGTTCCCAGCACCGGGTGAAGATCCAGACTCGACCCTTCCAGCCGGTGGCGGACCGACCGGCATTCCAGGTGCTCCAGGGCCGGAAGCCGGCGAGCCCCGGCCCTCCGGCACTGCTTTCGAATGACCTCCAGAACCCGTTCCTCCTGGGTGCCGCAAACCACGGCAAGCTGGCGCTCCTTCTCCCGTCCGGTGGGCCGGCGCGGCTTGACGATCCCGGCCTTCTCCCCGGCGATGGCTTTCAGGTCGCTGCCGAGGCTGGCCTGATGATCGTAGCCGACGGGAGTTATCACCGAAACGATGGGATCGACCACGTTGGTGGCGTCCAGGCGTCCTCCCAGTCCGACCTCCAGGATGGCGATCTCGACCTCCTTTTCCGCGAAGTAAAGAAAGGCCATGGCCGTCACCATCTCGAAGTAGGTGGGGTGGCGCTCCAGCTTCAGACGGCGGCCGTTTCGGACCGTCCCGGCCAGGAGTTGCCCCACCGCCTCCTTGACGGTGACCGTCAGGCGAGCCAGGTCTGCCGGGAGGATCTCGCGGCCGCCGATGCGCATGCGCTCCTGGATGCGGATCAGGTGGGGGGAGGTATAGAGGCCGGTCCTGTACCCCTGCGTGCGCAGAACCGACTCGCAGAAAGCGGCTACCGAGCCCTTCCCGTTGGTGCCGGCGATGAGCACCGAGGGGAAGCGGTCCTGGGGATCGCCCAGGAAGCGCAACAGGCACCGGATGTTTTCCAGGCCCAGCTTGGCGGTGGCCACTTCGTTGCCGAGCGAATAGAGATAGGTTACCGCTTGGGGGTAATCCATGGTCGGAAGCCGGTGGCCGCAAGGGACCGGGAGTGTCCCGGTTCAAAGGCGCCGCCTGCGCCGGGCACCCCGGCGGGCAAGCGCGGGCCGGAAAGGCAGGCGGGCTAGAACCCAAAGAACTCCAGAGCCTTGACGCAGTAGTCCTTCAGATCCTTGCGCTGGACGATGGCGTCCAGCATGCCGTGCTGCAGCAGAAACTCGCTCCGTTGGAAACCGGGAGGCAGCTTTTGGCGGATGGTCTGCTCGATTACCCGGGGGCCTGCAAATCCAATGAGCGCACCCGGTTCCGCGATGTTCAGGTCTCCCAGCATGGCATAGCTGGCGGTGACCCCTCCCGTGGTTGGATTGGTCATCACCGAAATGTAGGGCAGGCGCTCCTGGTCCATGCGCGCCAGGGCGCCGGTGATCTTGGCCATTTGCATGAGGCTGAGCGCTCCCTCCTGCATGCGAGCCCCTCCGGAGCAGGAGATGATGATCAGTGGGTGCCTTTTCTCCAGGCAGCGCTCGATGGCCCGGGTGATCTTTTCTCCGACCACCACCCCCATGGAACCGCTGATGAAGGAGGGCTCCATGGCGCAGACACCGACGGTCTTGCCGCCGACCCTTCCTTCTGCCGCCAACAGCGCATCCTTCATTCCGGAAGCCGCCTGCATGTCGCTCAGGCGCTGGCTGTAGGCCTTCTTGTCCACGAACTGAAGCGGATCGTCCGATACCAGGTCGCGGTCATACTCCTTGTATCGGCCCTCATCGAAAAAGCGCTCCAGCCGCTCGCCAGCGCTGACCCGGAAGTGGAAATCGCACTGGGGACAGACGTGAAAGGTGGGCTCCAGGTCCTTCTTCCAGAGGGTCTGCTTGCACTGTTCGCATTTCTGCCACAGCCCCTCGGTACGTACCGTCCGGTCGCGGATGGGTACGATGGGCGCCTTTTGCTTCTTGAACCAGGCCATTGGAGCGGCCTCCCGATCGAAGGCGAGGATATTAGCCTACTCCCCGGCCAAAAGTCAAAAGGGCGCCGGCGGCGGCTGGCGAGGGTTTTGGAGGGGGTGGTGAAGGGTAAACGCGGCGCTGCGTAGGTGGCGGCAGCGGGTGATGGTGGCGTGAGGGGGCGTTTGTTTGGAGAAGCAATGCGTTCCCGAACGGGTGCTTGCTATGCGCCGCATTCGCGGCTGGGTTGGCGCAGAACCCAAACGACCCCGGGCTGCCGCCCGGGGCTACCCTGAGCCGCAGCTACGCAGCTCTATAAGGATGGCCCGTAGGTGGCGTCTTGCCGGGTAACCCACGTCAACCGCAGCATTCGCAGCTCTCCCCGAACTCGCAATGCTGCAAGGGGAAACGTGCTTTTCTATTTGTAATAATGCCCCGGGGCAGGGCCCGGGGGGAGCCATTGGGAAACGTTGCGTGGGGAAGTAGAGCCGCGAATGCGGCGACAACAAGTAGCTGTGGGTGTCAGCCGGGCTCGGGCCGGGCCGTGGCCGGGTACGAGCCATTGGAAACCGGGCGTGAGCTAAGAGCAACGCAGCCATTGGGAAATGGGTTGCAATCGGGACGGGCGCTTCGGATAATGCCTGCCATGTCCGTCTACCCATACCGTCCCCTGGAGACCGGCTCACTGCGTACCCGATCCATCAAGGGGCGGCCCAGCAAGGTGGACCTGTCGGCCTTCGCCCGTCCCTACCGCAAGGGCGAGGGTCTGCAGGGATGGATGCGGTCTCTGCCCGGGATCCTGGCCGGAACCGATTTTCGGGAGGCGGTGGAGTCCCTGGAGCGGGCCAGGCGCAAGGAGCGCGCCATGGTTTGGGGACTGGGAGGGCACGTGGTGAAGTGCGGTCTCAATGCCGTCATCATCGATCTGATGGAACGGGGCTACGTCTCGGCTCTGGCCTTGAACGGGGCCACCGCCATCCACGATTTCGAAATCGCCCTGGTGGGAGCGACCTCCGAAGAGGTGGAGAAGGACCTGGCTGAAGGGGACTTCGGGGTGAGCGAGGAGACCGGACGGGAGATGAACGCGGCCGTGGACCGCGGAGTCCGGGAGGGCAAGGGCATCGGACAGGCCCTTGGGGAATGGATCCTGGAACGTCCGGGCGACTACCCCCACACCGATTACAGCCTGCTGGCCAACGCCTTGCGGCGGAGGGTTCCGGTGACCGTCCATGTAGCCCTGGGGACCGACACCACCCACTACCACCCCTCCGCGGACGGGGAGGCTCTGGGGCGGGGCACGTTGCAGGACTTTCGCCTGCTGGCTTCCGTCGTCCGCGACTTGCACGACGGGGGGGTCTACCTCAATTGCGGCTCCGCGGTGATCCTGCCCGAGGTCTTTCTCAAGGCGGTCAACCTGGTGCGCAACCTGGGGCATCCCCTGGACGCCTTTACCACCGTCAACCTGGACTTTCTGCAGCACTACCGGCCCACCCGGAACGTGGTGCAGCGACCCACCGTGGGGTCGGGGAAGGGAATCGCGCTTACCGGCCACCACGAGTTGATGATCCCGCTGCTGGCGGCGGCCCTGGTTGAGCGCGACCAGGAATAGACCCTGCGCGATCGCGTTTCAAGTAAGTGCCGCCCCTGCCGGGCCGATCATTGGAGTAAGAAACTGCCGATGGTTGTTGAAGGCGAACCACGAAAAAACACAAAGACCGATGGGCCGCTTTGCTGCGAAGACGTCACGGGATGAAGCCACCCGGGAGCGCGGGCGTCCCGCCCGCACAGGTCCTGGCACAGCCTCGCCCATCTCCTCCACCCGGCTCGACCGGAAACGGCGCTGGGACTCTGCTTCGGCCGAGCCCATGGCGTTCCCGCCGGCAAGGTAGCCGGCTGCCGCATCGCAGGGAAACTGAGCGGCACCGAACGGCAGTGCATGCGGGCGGGACGCCCGCGCTCCCGGGTGGGCGCCTCATCCAATCACTCTTGCTCCTCGAGGGGCACGCGCCGCCTTACCAGGCCGCAGGCCGGGCGATGGGGCAGAACCGTCACGCTTGGCGGCCCTTCGTGGATCACTCTTTTTTGGGTTTGTTTCAAGTCAGCAGCGTCGGGTGCGCCTTCCTGCCCTATGGCCGACATGGTTCCCAATGATCCCTTCCGGACCCCGGGTGAACTTGACGGGTCGCCTGCGCCTGCTCCGGTGTCCTTTCCGGCCTGGAGCGGACGCGACCTGCTGGAGTTGGCCGGTTTCTTCTGCCTGGGCCTGGTGGTGCTGATGCTGGCGGCCCAGGCGGCCGGCTCCCTGCTCGCCATTTACCTGGGCCGGCCGTCTCTGGCCGCCGATCCGGTCTACCTGGGCATGGCTCAGATCCTGATGACCAACCTGCTGAACGGGCTGGTGCTGTTCTTCATCTATCGCACCATCACCGTGAGATACCGGTCTCCCTTCTGGTCTTCGCTCAAATGGAGGGGGCCGACGGCGGCTCCGGCCGGCCTCTTCCTGGTGTTGGGAGCCTTGCTGGCGTTGGTCATGGGGGCCCTTTCCAGCCGCATCCCCGGCATCGAGGATCTTCCCGTCTCCGGGCTGTTGCGGCACGCCCAGACGGCCGTGTTCCTGGGTGTGACGGCCATAGCGGTGGCTCCCCTGGTGGAGGAGGTCGTCTTCCGCGGATTCATCTACCCGGTAGTGGAACGCCGGTGGGGATCGGTGGCCGCGGTGCTGCTGACGGCGCTGATGTTCACCTCGCTGCACGTCACCCAGCTCTGGGGAAGCTGGATGGCCGTGGGTCTGATCCTGCTGGTCGGCCTGGCGCTGTCGCTGGTTCGGGCCCTGACCGGCGCCCTCCTCCCGGCCTTCCTGCTGCACCTGGCCTACAACACCACCCTGTGTCTCCTGAGCCTGGTCGGTTTGGCGCTGGAGGGATGAGGGTGGGCTATTCGACGGGACGCCAAGACCTTCATGGATAGATGCCCGCGGCCACGGCCGTGAGGTGGTCGCTCAGTTGTCTCCGCTGAGGCCTTACTGCCCGATTCCAAGACCGATAAGAGTCAAGACGACCAGCCGGGAGCGTGATTTCATTGGGGTCGTCATGGGCGCCTCAGTGCATGCCAATCTCCGCCCGACCTATCTCGCATTTCTGGCGAATGGTCGGCCGCAGCGGTTCTCGGAATCTGATAACACGCTTGTAAACATAGAGTTAGAAGGATTCAAGGAGCCAAACAGGCACCGACAGGCTGCATTTCGTCGGCGGCAACTTGAATGCCTGTTCAGGTCGCCCTGCAGTTGCATTGATCTGCACGAACGTCGCGACCTGGTTCGTCACTTGAGTTTCCCTGGTTGCTTTCAGCGTGTTCGGTTGCAAATGGGATCGAGCAGTTCGCGTAACCTGCTTGCTTTCTCCCTCCTTGCCTGCTCTCCTCCCCAGACTACGTGGTAGCCGAAGTGAGTCGGGTGGTCCTCCCAGATACATGAGGCTTGGGCGGTTTTTCCATAGTAGTGGTCCAGAAGGGCACTGGCGATGTCTTCGGCTTCGCCCACGTAGATCTGTACCTCGTCGTTGATCGGAGTGTTCCTGTAGATGGAGTAGACTCCTGGAGCATGTGGAGCCTGGCTGGGGATGAACGTGAGGCTGAAGTAGCTTGTTTTCAAGACCATAGCAGATCTCATGGTGTCGTCACTCCCTGGGCGGTCCGAGGAGGTCGTTGCGCAGGCCTCGCAGTTCGTCTCGCACATCCTCCAGCCTCTGGAAGATCAGCCGGATCAGAATCAGTACCAGCACGATAGCGCTGATGCTCAACACGCCGTAGAACATGTTGAAGAAGGCCTCGCTCACTTCGTGACCAGGACCCTCCGATCCTGGACCTTGCGCCGCACCCGGGCGCTCAGTTGCATCAGGACCTCCTGCTGGTCGGGTTGCCAAGTGCCCATTCGGGACCAACTCCCGTAGTTCCGGGGTCAGTAGCAACAACTGCCTTGGTTGATACCGGCGAACCCTCCTCAGCAAAAGGGCACATTCACGAATGTTATTGATAATACTAGACTTAACGTGACATTTGCATGTATTTCAATGCTGTTATCGTGCCTATATCGTGAATTGAGAGTAGTGACGAGGCCTTCGGCAACCCTAAAGAGATCGCCGTGCCTCCCTCCCGCTTCCTTCCTCCAGACGGTGGCGTTTCCTGCGGGTGTGCGGGTGCAGTGGGGTAGCCATCCCGATTTTGAGATCGACCGCCCCCTACCCGTGGAACACAGCGGTACCCTGCTCGCCTGCGCCGACCCGGGAGAAGCGGCCGGGCCGGGACCGCGTCTCCGGGGTGATTTGCACGGCGCTCGCGGAGGCATCCCTGACAGAACAGGAAGGTCGCTAGAAACGGGGCGAGGATCCGGAGCTCGCGCGAAGGTCCTGCGGCAGTTTGGGAGTCGGAGAGGATCGAAGGGGGAATCTGTCGTGGGAGACAGGATGGTGCTCAATGCCCATGGCAGGGCAGAGGAGGCGCTCAGGCCGGTCGTCGGACTCAAACGGCTGGCGGGAGATGATGCTTCCAGCGGCGGGAGGGGGCAAGGAGTCTTGTGCAGGCCTCAAGATCACTCCCTCATTGAGGGGGAGTCGCCGAGACAAGGAAAGAGCCCGCAGTCGAACCGGCGAGGGGTGATTTCCCCTCCCCCAAGCGAGAACCAATACCGGGGGCTTGGGTCGACTCGCGGCTACTCCTCCCTCCTCCTGTGCGCGAAGGCCTGGAATTCCTGCTCTACGCCCGCCTGGTCGGCGTCGCCGGAATGGATGTAGACGCGGTAGTGGAAACGCACGGTCTCTCCCTCGGGCAGCAGGTAGCTGCCGTCCTTGGTCTCATCGCCGTAGAAATCGTGCAGCCCGAAGGGGTTGGCGGCAAACAGGGCGTAGCCCCGGGCGTGCCAGTGGGTGGGATGGCGAAAGCTGCCGGGGTGGTCCAGAATGGCCACGCCCAGGGTCTCGGAACCCACCCGGGTGGTGTAGTCCACCCAGCGGGCCGGCTTCCCCCAGCATCCGGCCTCGCCCCGGGCTCCTTGCGAGTTCCGGATCAGCAACCCTTGCTTCTCGGTGAAGGGTTCGGCCAGCCGCATGCCGAAGGATCCCTCCTTGGTGTCGCCGAACTTCACGGGTCCGCCGGCAGCGGTGAGCTGCACCTCCAGGTCCATGACCCGCGACTCGGGCCGGTTGTAGATCCGGACCTCCCGAGTCTCGGTGAGGAACAGCTCGCCGCCGCGAGTCAACCAGTGGTTGCGGGACCTGAGCACGCCCACCTCCGCCCCGCTCTCAACGCGCTCGAATTCCTGGTGCCGGATGGTTCCGCACTCCGGCGTCTCACTCCAGAAATCCACGCCGTTGACATCTCCATGGGTGAACCAGACACCGGTGTGGTGGCGGTGGTCCCGGCTCTCTCCGGGAATGTCTTCGATCATGGGGAAGCCCCGGGTGACGACCGTCCCCGTGGCCGAGCGCAGCGGGAAGAAGATGGGCTTGTTGTAGCCCTGGAAATGGTAGGAGGTGAAGGGCTTGCCGTCGACCAGGATGTCGACCTGCCGGTCGCCCTGCTTCAGGACCACCCCTCCTTTTCCCCGATCGGAGGGGGCGTCGGTCTTTTCCTCCGGTCCCCCGCGGCCCGAGCAGGCCAGTTGCAGGCCGAAGGCAAGGGGGATCAGGAGTCTCCAGGCCCCGGATCGGGGGCGTCTGGAGCAAAAAGCGGTGATGGGAGTCCGCGGTGGCAAGCGAAGAGTGTTCATGGGAGCCTCCAGTTCAGTGTTCCGGAAGGTGGGTTCACTTCCGGGACGTCTTTGCCGTCGCCGGTCGGGCCATCCGTTCTCCCGGGGGCCTCAGAGAACCCGGCGGAAGAAGCCGGCCAAACCCGCCCCCAGCAGCAGCACCGAGACCAGCCGGACATGCCAGGGATGCCAGGAGAGTCGCCGGCAGGTTCGGTTGAGCAGGAATATCAGCGCCGCCCCCAGGGCAAGGGTGCAAGAGAGCCCCAGGACCCAGCCGAAATACCCCAGGGCCGAAACCTGGGATGTCCGGGCAAGCAGCCCCGAGGAGAGGTCGACCCCGAACAGCAGTCCGAAACAGCCGCCGACGGCCCAGCGGTTGGCGGTCTCCTTCACCAGCAGGTTCTCGGCCGCGATGTAGGCCAGGCTGAGGGCGGCGGCCGAAGCCAGAAAGGATTCGGGGAGCCGGATCGGACCCAGGGTGGCCAGCAGCGCCATCAATCCCTGGGCGGCCACGAAGGCTCCCGCCACACGCACGGCGCCGCCACGGCTGGGGACCGTCAACAGCAGCCCCAGCAGGAACCCGATGGGGACAGGCGAGGTGGCCGCCTGCCCGGCGCCCAGGGCCAGGCCTCGAACCATCCTGCCGGCCCCCAGCCTCCATCCCCGGCCCACCTCCAGGCTGGCGGTCGGGTTCTCCAGGTTGAAGTTGAGATCGGCCTGACCTCCGGGATGGCGCACCCTGGCTAGGTTCCAGTGACCCGAATCGGTGAGGCTCGGCAAGGTTACCGTAAACTCCAGCCGCTCGATCGCGTCCCCGAAGCGGTAGTGGACCAGGCATTCCAGTTCGCCCGGACCCGGACCCTGGCGCCAGTAGACCAGCTCGGAACGGCCGTCCTCTTCAGCGGACCGTATCCGATAGTTGTCCATCAGGCGCGGAAGATGGCGGGGAAGCGCCCGGCTGACCTCATCCTGAGAGATCAGGCGGTCCCGGTCAAGGTCCAGTTGGTCCACGAAGTCCAGGTCCCGCAGGTTGATCCGCAACCGCAGTTGAGCCGTCGTTCCCTCGATGCGGATGTCGGAGTAGCTGACTCCGGTAGTGTGGGCCCGGGATGGATGCGCGGCCATGAGGGTGATGGCGGCGGCCAGGCCGAGCCGGGCGGTCCATCTCATCAAAGCTTGTTTGAAACACCCCTGTTTCATCCTGTTTTAGCCGCCCCGTCGTTGGGAGTAGGGGCATGGCTTTTCCCAGTCGCGTGCGCCCGGGTCACCTCCACGGATAAGTGTTGCCGCCGCTGCGCGGCTGTGCTGGAATCCCCAGGCTGGCGTCCAGAGGAACTATCATCTAAGAAAACCCTATCCACTGGCAGTGTTGTGGGTTAGGGGAGAGCTGCGTAGCTGCGGTTGGCGTGGCTTTCCCACGGAAACGCTGCCTACAAGCCTTCCCTATAGAGCAGCGTAGCTGCGACTCAGGGTAGCCCCGGGTGGAAGCCCGGGGTCGTATGAATTCCGCTCTAACCTAGCCGCGTAGCGGCGAATCAAGTGCGCCGTTCCGAGACCGCATGACCTCCCCAGAACAAAGCTTTTCCCGTTCTTTCGTGGTTCGACTTTAGCGACAATTAGGTGTTTGTCCTCGAATGATCCGCGCTGCAGGGCGGGAAGCCAGCAATCCACTAACAGACGTGCCGGTTTTTCCCCAGAACCTGCTGCATCTGTTCATGAATCAGGCCGTTGGTGGCCAGCGTCTGCGGCTGGTAGATGGAATAGTCACGGCCGCTGAAGCGGCTCACCAGGCCGCCGGCTTCCCGAACTACCAGGAGGCCGGCCGCCGTGTCCCAGGGCTTCAGGTAGGTCTCCCAAAAGCCGTCGAACAGCCCCGAGGCCACGCAACACAGGTTGAGGGCCGCCGAGCCGTCGCGCCGGATGGATTGGGCTTGGCGCACGAAGGCGGCAAAATGTTGCAGGGCCTCCTCCGGGCTCTGCCTCACCTGGGGCGGAAAACCGGTGGCCAGCAGGGACTGCTTCAGTTCGTCCACCCGGGAAACTTCGATCCTTCTCCCGTTACGAAAGGCTCCTCCGCCCCGCTCGGCCACGAACAGTTCGTCGGTCATAGGCTGATAGACGGCCCCGACCAGGATGTCTTCGTTCTGCTCCAGGGCGACCGAGGTACAGAAGATCGGGTATCCGTGGGCGTAGTTGGTGGTGCCGTCCAGGGGATCGATCACCCACTTGAACTCGGAGCTCTTCTCGGTGGCGGTTCCTTCCTCGGCCAGGATGGAGTGGTGTGGAAAACGGGAGGTGAGCAGATCCACGATCTCCTTTTCCGATCTCCTGTCGACCTCGGTGACCAGGTCGGCTTCGCCCTTGAACTCGACCGTCTGCACCCGCCCGTAATGTTCCCGCAGGATGTCTCCGCCCAGCCGGGCTGCCTCCACGGCAACCGCCAGATAGTCGCGCATCGCCTGTCCGATCCTCCCGCCACCGAGTAGAACATTATCATATTGCCCGGAAGCGGCTGCGCTATAATGGTCCCTAAGGACACCAGCCGGATTTCGTCAACGGGGGAGGTCAATATGATGGTGAAAGCAAAGAAGATGTTACCCCTGCTGGGGTTGCCGCTCCTGATGGCGGCCGGGTCGGCGTCGGAACAGGCCCGTCCGGTCGATTCCGCCGGAACCGGGGCGCCGTCGGTCTCCTTTAACGCCAAGGCTCCTTCCAAGACGGCTGTGGCCGAATCCGGCCCAAGAGTCCATGAGGACCGGCTGATTCTGGTTCTGAGGACACGCGGTCATCGCATCACCGTGTATGGCGGAGACCGCTCTCCCAAATATACGGTGCATGACGCCAAGGGGGGCCTCCTGGCCCGGGAGATCGGCATTGCGGCGCTGAAGGAGAAATTTCCGGCGCTGCATGAGGTGGCCACCGGGGTGGCCTGGTCGGGAATCCAGGGATCGTCTGGCTACAGAGGGAAATGATGGCCAGGGGATGGGGGAGCAAGGCGGTCGAGGCGCAGATGGAGGAGGCCGCTGAGGCATTCCGGATGGGCAAGGCAGCCCCAAGAACCGCCGCTGGAGAAATCTCTCGAGAGCGCCGCTCCCTTCTGTTGGCCAAGACACGCATCCTGAATGAAATGGATGCCACTGCCAACGACCGCTACAGAGACCTGCTGGGAACGTCTCTGGCAGCCATCGAACAGCAGTTGTCGGTATTGAAGTAAAGCTGTCCTCTCGCCGTCCCGCCACCCGCCCCGGGAGCCGTTCGTTCCGGCAAAACCCTAACGGTTGCTTGCCTTGTCCACCTTCCGCAGGCTCGTCTCAGCTCTGTTCCTGGTTTCATGGCTGTTTCCGGTGGATGCCCTGGCGCAAGGCCGGGCCGACTCCGCCGCGGAGGCAGACGGCCCCCCGGTCCTGCGCGCGCAGGTGGTGGATTCCGACCTCAGGGCCATTGCCGGAGTCCGGGCAATGCTGGTTTCCCGGCGCGAGCGTGTCCTGGCCCAGACCGTCACCGGCCCGCAAGGCGGCTTCCGGTTCGAGACGGTCCCTCCGCAGGCCCACAGCCTCAGATTGAGTCATCCGGATTTCGAGGAGCTGGTTCAACCCCTCAGCGGCTGGAAGACCGCTTACACGCTGGTTCCCCTGCGGGTGGAGCATTCGCTCACGGTTACCGCCACTCGCACCCCGCGCACCTGGAGAAACATTCCCTCGGCAGTCTCGGTGTTGCGGGAACCGGAATTGGGTCAGTCCCCGGCAATCACCGTGGACGACGCCTTGCGCCAGATTCCGTCCTTCAGCCTCTTTCGGCGCAGCAGCAGCCTGGTGGCTCACCCCACCAGCCAGGGCGTCTCCCTGCGGGGGATCGGACCCAGCGGCGTCAGCCGCACGCTGGTGTTGTGGGACGGGACACCGCTCAACGATCCCTTCGGAGGTTGGGTCTATTGGAGCCAGTTGGACAAGTCCAGCCTGGAGCGCATCGAGGTGGTTCCCGGAGGAGGCTCCAGCCTCTACGGAAGCTCCGCTCTCGGAGGCGTGATTCAGGCCTTTTCCAAGGCGCCCCGGCCCCCACGGTTCGAACTCGACCTGAGGGGCGGCTCCCTGGGCACTGCCCGCGCCGACCTGCTGGGCTCGGTAGGAGGGGAACGCTGGAGCGGCCTGGTTTCCGGCTCTTTCTTTCACACCAGCGGATATCACGTGGTGGCTCCCGATGACCGTGGCCCGGTGGACGTGCCGGCCAAATCCCGCGCCTTCGCGGTCCGTGCGGCGGCGTTCTACCAGCCTAGCCAAGGGTCGCAGGGGAGCCTGCGCCTGGAGCATTTCGGCGAAGATCGGGGAAACGGTACCCGGCTGAGGGAGAACGCCACCGGCGTAACCCGGGTTCGAGCCCTGTACCGCCGCAAAGACGACCTGGGCAGGGAATGGCAGTTCGGCGCCTACGGCCTGACCCAGACCTTCGACAGCAGCTTCACCGCCGTTCCTTCCCACCGGCGATCGGAGTTCCTGACCCGCGAGCAGCAAGTGCCGTCCCGCAGTGCCGGCGGCTCCCTGCAGTGGACGGGTTCGCTGGGACAGCGCCACCTGGTAACTTCCGGAGTGGATTGGCAATGGGTGAAGGGCCACAGCCGGGAGACCGGCTACCGCTCGGGGATGCCGGCTCAGTTTCAGGTGTTGGGCGGCCACCAGCAACTGGGCGGGGTCTATCTGCAGGACCTGATGGCCCTGGCGCCGCGCTGGCAACTGCAGCTGGGAGCCCGGCTGGACGGTTGGTTCAACCACGACGCCGTCCGCGAGCAGGTTCCGCTGCCTTCCGGGACCTCCACCGTCCTTGAGTTTCCCCGGCGCGGAGGCGGCATGCTGAGTCCCAGGGGCGGGGTCTCCTATCACGCCACCGAGTCCTTTACCTTCAGGGGAGCCGTTTACCGCAGCTTTCGGGCGCCGACTCTCAACGAGCTCTACCGCGGATTCCGGGTGGGCAACGTGGTCACCCTGCCCAACGAGAACTTGCGGCCGGAAACGCTCCGGGGTGCGGAGGCGGGCGTGGACTGGTACGGCGGACCCAGGGTCAGGGGCCGGCTGACGGCCTTTTGGAACGGCCTGAGCCAGGCCATTTCCAACATCACGATGGATACCACGTCCACGCTCATCACCCGCCAGAGGCAGAACGTCGGCCGCGTCAACGCCCGGGGCCTGGACGCCGACCTGGCGTTGCGTTTGAACCGGGACTGGAGGCTGCGCGGAGGCTACCTGCTGGCCGATTCCACCTTCGGCCGCTTTCCCGAGAATCCGGGAGTGGAGTCGAACCGGTTGCCCCAGGTGCCCCGCCACCGGCTCACGGCCTCGCTGAGCTATGCCCGCCCCGGCGTCCTCAACGCCTTCCTGATGGCCCGTTGGGTGGGCTTGCAGTTTGACGACGACCGCAACCTCCGGCCGCTGGCCAAGACCACCCTGCTCGACCTTCACCTGTCCAAAAGGGTGCACTCCAACCTGGTGCTGACCGTTGCCGTGGAGAACCTTCTCGACCGCCGGATTCCGGTCTCGAATACCTCGGTGTTGGGCATCGGCCCCCCGAGGATGATCACTGCTGGCCTGCGGTTGGCCTGGTAGGGGCGGTCATTGGGAAAGGAGGTTCTTGTAGTCCTCAATCACTCCCCCTGGAGAGGGAGTCAGCATTACAAAACGGGAACGTCGTTTACACATTAGACCGCGAACATGCATTACATCGCACCCAGGAATCGGACAATAAGCCCTATGCAAGCCTCAAGAATCACTCCCCCCTGGAGGGGGAGTCGGTGAGACAAGGGCGCGCCCGCAGTCGAACCGGTGGGGGGGGACGGAATTAGCAAGATCGTCAGTTAGGAGATTCCGCCCGCGGTCGAGCCGTTGGGGGGTATACGCGGCGTTTCGTGAGTGCAGGTCGGCGGTGCGTGGTTTTTGCGTTTTGGAAACACTGTGCGTTCCGGGAGGGTGCTTCTCATTCGCCGTCGATGCGACGACAGCGGGTAGGTGTGACGTGGGGCGGGGTTTTATTGGGGAAGCAATGCGTTCCCGAACGGGTGCTTTCTATGCGCCGCATTCGCGGCTGGGTTGGCGGAGAACCCAGACGACCCCGGGTTGCCACCCGGGGCTACCCTGGGCCGCAGCTACGCTGCTCTATAAGGATGGTCCGCAGGTGGCCTCTCGCCGGGTAACCCACGTCAACCGCAGCATTCGCAGCTCTCCCCGAACCCACAACACTGCAAGAGGAAACGTGCTTGTCCATGTAGAGAATGCCCCGGGCCGGAGCCCGGGGGAGCCATCGGGTAACGTCGCGTAGGGGAGTTGAGCCGCGAACGCGGCGGCAGCAATCACCGGCAAGCCAAACTCAAGCGCAAGCACGTTACTCATCTGCAAAAACGCTGCATGAGCCAGCTTCCTTGACAGTCGCGAACGCGGCGACAACAGGTTGCCGTGGGTGTCAGCCGGGCGCGGTCCGGGCATCAGCCCGGAGCGCGCCCATGGGAAACGTCGCAAGATTTCATGGTATATTGATCGCCATTTCCAGGAGCAGCCATGGGATTCCCCAAAGTGGTGCCGGTGAGGCAGCGTTTCCACTCCACCCGGGTGGCGGACATTCCGGACAGGGTGGCTCGGGAGGTCGGCCGACTCGATCTGAGCGGCCGCCTGAAACCGGGGGACAGCGTGGCCATCACCGCCGGCAGCCGGGGCGTGGCCAATATCGCCGCCATTACCCGCAGCCTGGCGGAGGAGTTTAAGAAGCGGGGGGCGCGGCCCTTCATCGTTCCCGCCATGGGAAGTCACGGGGGCGGGACGGCCGAGGGACAGCGCGGCGTGCTGGAGCGCTACGGCATCACGGAGGCCTCCATGGGGGTTCCCGTCCGGGCCACCATGGAGACCCTTCCCATTGGAGAGAGCCCGGAAGGGGTCCCGGTGGTGCTGGACAGGAACGCGCTGGAAGCCGACCACATCGCCGTGGTCAATCGCATCAAGCCCCACACCGACTTCGACGCCGAGATCGAAAGCGGTCTGACCAAGATGTTGGCCATCGGCCTGGGGAAGCACCAGGGGGCCATCCGCTATCACCGCGCCAACAAGCGGCATGGCTACTATCGGGTGCTGACCGGGGTGGCCGAAGTGGTGAGACGGCGCTGCAGCATTCTGCTGGGTTTGGGGATCGTGGAGAACGGCTACGATCAGACCGGGGCCATCGAGGCCATGACCTCGGACGAGCTCTTCGAGGTCGAGAAGCGGCTGCTGAAAGTGGCCAAGTCCTGGCTGGCCCGCATCCCCTTCGACCGGGGTGACCTGCTCCTGGTGGACGAGATGGGAAAGAACGTCAGTGGGACCGGCATGGATACCAACGTCATCGGCAGGCGGGCCGGCTCCGGGAAGCCCTTCGCCGGAGCTCCCCGCTTCTCGCGCATCGTGGTGAGGGACCTGACTCCGGAGTCCTACGGCAACGCCATCGGGGTGGGGATGGCCGATGTGGTGACCCGCCGCCTGGTGGACAAGATCGACACCCGGCCCACCTACGTGAATGCCCTCACCAGCACCAACCTGGAGAGCGTCCGCATTCCGGTGACGGTCGATTCCGACCGCGAGGCGCTGGAAACGGCCATCTCCACCAGCGGCGCTCCCAGCGGAGAAGACTGCCGCATGGTCTGGATCCGCAACACGCTGAAGCTGGACCGTTTCGTGGCTTCCGAAGCCCTGCTGGAAGAAGTGGAGGCCAACCGGGAACTCCAGGTTCTGGGGAATCCGGGAGAACTGGACTTCGACGCGCAAGGCAATCTGAAAGACCAGTTCTGAGTCGTTGGACCGGCGTCGCCGGACGCCGGCTCGGCGGGGAGAAGAGGGAGGGATCATGTTCAAGGTGGTGGCGGTGGATTCGGTGCGTATGGTCCCCACCGTGGAGAGGGAGATTCTGGCGGAAGCCGGCGCCGAGCTCTTTACGGCCGACTGCCATGGCGAAGAGGACCTCATCCGGGCCACGCGGGACGCCCATGGACTGCTGGTCTCCCTCAGCCACATCACCCGGCGGGTCATGGCCTCCTGGAGCCAGGTCAGAGTGATCGCCCGCTACGGCATCGGAGTGGACACGGTGGACCTGGAGGCGGCCACCCAGCACGGGATCTATGTCACCAACGTGCCCGACTTCTGCTATGACGAGGTGTCGGATACGGCCATGAGCCTCATCCTGGCGGTGACCCGCAAGGTGGTCAAGATGCACGGCCTGGTTTCCCGGGGGGTCTACAACCGCAAGCTGGCGATGCCCGTTTTCAAGGCCCGCGGCCAGACGCTGGGACTGCTGGCCTTCGGCCGCATCGCCCGGGCGGTGGCCCGCAAGGCCGAGCCCTTCGGCTTCCGGGTCCTGGCTCACGATCCCTACGTGCAGCCCGAAGGCCTGGCCGGCCAGTCGGTGGAGTTGGTGGGACTGGAGGAACTGCTGACCCGTTCGGACGTGCTGTCCATTCACGCTCCCCTGACCCCGGAGACCCGTCATATCGTCGGTGAGTCCCAGTTGCGCCTGATGAAACCCACCGCCTACCTGGTCAACACCTCTCGCGGGCCGGTGGTGGATCAGAAGGCCCTGACCCGGGCCCTGCAGGAAGGATGGATCGCCGGAGCGGGGCTGGATGTCCTGGAAAAGGAGCCGCCCGACCCGCAGGACCCGATCCTGGGTCTGGACAACGTAGTGCTCACCCCCCACTATGCCTCCTACACCGAGGAAGCCTACGTGGAGGTGCGCGAGAAAGCCGCTCGCCAGGTGGTCCAGGTGCTTCGGGGCGAGGTTCCGACCTACCTGGTGAACCGGGAAGTCCTGCAGAGGAAGGGCTGAGGCCGAAGGCGCCGGCAATTCCGGTCGGGTGAGCTGGAGTTGGCACCTTGGGCTCAACTGGAGGCTCTGCACCGGAAAACCGGGCAACCACAAGGGTTGCCCCTACGGCGGCCCGCGGTGGGACGTTTGAATCGTTGACTGGGGTGAAACCGTAGGGGCGTCCCTTGTGGACGTTTCAGTTCGTCAATCCTGAGGAGGAGATACCATGGCTCAAACATTTGCCGGCAAGAGTTGGGACGAGATCACGCTCAATGTGCTGCGCATCATGACCGGATTCCTGATGATACCGCACGGGGCCCAGAAGCTCTTCGGAGCCCTGGGACGGGAGGCCGTGCCCCTGGCCTCGCTTGCGGGGGTTGCCGGGGTGCTGGAATTCTTCGGAGGACTGGCGATTCTGCTGGGCTTCTACACTCGTCCGGCGGCCTTCGTGCTGTCCGGCCTGATGGCCGCCGCCTACTGGCTGGCCCACGGCACCAAGGCCTTCTGGCCGATTCTCAATCAGGGCGAGCTGGCCGCCC
Source organism: Candidatus Versatilivorator vitaminiformans (assembly GCA_027493295.1). Taxonomy (GTDB): domain Bacteria; phylum Acidobacteriota; class Terriglobia; order Versatilivoradales; family Versatilivoraceae; genus Versatilivorator; species Versatilivorator vitaminiformans. The sequence goes on from JAPVWS010000079.1 coordinate 18,694, forward strand.
TCTACTGCTTCGTCTTTCTCTACCTGGCGGCCCGGGGCGGCGGCGACTGGTCCATCGACGGCTGCATGGGCAAGTAGGACTGAAGGGGCTTCAGGCGCTCGGGCACTCCTCCCCAAGAGGAGAATTCCATGGACTTACGCCCACGGCTCTACTCCCCTATGTGACGTTTTCCGATGGCTCCCCCCGGGCTCTGGCCCGGGGCATATTCCAAATAGAAAAGCACGTTTCCTCTTGCCGTGTTGTGGGTTTGGGGGGAGCTGCGAATGCTGCGGTTGACGTGGGTTACCCGGCGAGACGCCACCTACGGGCCATCCTTATAGAGCTGCGACGCAGCGGCCTCGTGTAGCCCCGGGCGGCAGCCCGGGGTCGTATCGGTTCCGCGCCAATTCAGCCGCGAATGCGGCGAATAGGAAGCACCCGTACGGGAACGCACCGCTTCTCCAAATAGACCCCGCCCCACGGCACATCTACCCGCTGTCGTCGCATCGGCGGCGAATGGGAAGCACCCGTTCGGGAACGCATTGCTTCCCCAAACAAACGCCGCCCCACGCCACCATCACCCGCTGTCGCCGCCTAATGCGTAACCAGGCCCGTCACTCTCTATTTCCCGCCATGGTGCAGGCGAGGTGGATGGCCTTCACCATGCTGGCAGGGTTTGCCTTGAGCTGGCCGGCGATGTCGAAGGCGGTGCCGTGGTCCACCGAGGTGCGGATGATGGGCAGGCCGATGGTGATGTTGACGCCGCTGTCGAATCCCATCAGCTTCAGGGGAATGTGGCCCTGGTCGTGGTAGAGGGCCACCACCAGGTCGAACTCGCCTCGGTTCATGCGGTGGAAGACGGTGTCGGGGGAAATCGGGCCCTCGGCGTCGATCCCCTCGCCTCGGGCCGCCTCGATGGCCGGCAGGATCTGGTCGGCTTCCTCGGTGCCGAAGAGTCCGCCCTCCCCGGCGTGGGGATTGAGTCCGGCCACGGCGATACGGGTGCGCCGGAGGCCCAGTTGTTGCAGGGCCAAGCGGCCGAACCGGATGGTCTCCAGGATGCGCGGTGCCCGGATCCTCTCCAGGGCCTGGCGCAGGGCCAGGTGGGTGGTGACGTGGATGGCCCTGAGATGGTCCACCACCAGCAGCATGCGTACTTCGGGGACCCGGCACAGCGCCGCCAGGTACTCGGTGTGCCCCGGAACACCGATACCTGCCAACTGGGCAGCCTCCTTGTGGATGGGGCCGGTCACCACGGCATCCAGGGTCCTGTCCAGGCAGCCCGAAACTCCCGCCCGAATGAATTCCAGGCTGGCTCTGCCGCACACCTTGCTGACCCGGCCCAGCTCCACCTCGGAAAAACGGATGTTGTCGAGATCCAGCAGATGGATGCGCGTGGGATCGGGGCCGGCTGACTGCGCTTGCTCCACTCGGTGGAGTTGTCGCCGGGGCAGCAGGCGCGAGGCGTAGTGGGCCACGATGGACCCTTCACCGATGATGACGGGGATGCACTGCCGTTCCACCGCCGGGTCCAGCAGAGCCTTGAGGGCCACCTCGGGGCCGATACCGGCCACGTCGCCCAGGGTGATGCCGATGCGGGGCTTCCGGTTCATGGGCATGGGGGGGCGCCGCCGTTGCCGGGGCGTAGTCTGGCGGAACCGAGGATCATAGCACATCCCCGGCGGCAGGCCGCCCGGTCAGGAAGCGGGCGATGTCGCAGAGAGTTTCCGGGTTTCCGAACCCTCCGGCCTTGGTCACCAACGGCAGCCCATCCAGTCGGCCGCCGATCCATCGGCCCCAGGGGATGCCCGGTTCCACGTCCCCCAGAATGCGGATGCCCTTGGCGCCGCACTGCTCGTAGACCTTCAGAGCCGTATCTCCTCCCACCAGGATTGTCGCCCCCAACGCCCCCGTGCCGAGCAGCCGACCGGCGGCCGATTGCAGCGCCTGCTGCAACCGCTGCAGGTGGCTGCGGGAGCGGATTCGCTGTCCCAGGCGCAGGCACAAGGCGGCCGATTGCTTGCACGCCAGCGCCTCCAGGGCCGGTTTCAGCTTGTTTTCCGCGCGGAGCGGGGAATCGGTGTCTTCGTCCCAGAGGGTGATGACGGCGGCCAGGCCCTTCCGGCCGAGCTGTTCCAGTTGGGCCTTGTTGACCGGGTTGAGGCTGCCGCAAATCAGGAGCACGGGTCCTTGGGCTTGCGGGCCGGACGGGGCCATGCGGCCGGGAGACCGCCCCCAGCTCAGGGG